>NZ_JBEXHQ010000003.1:0-33725 GCF_040607915.1 Micromonospora sp. NPDC005215
ATATGACTCAGAGGTATACCGCTCACTACCGCATCCGCCCCCGACGGAGGTGACCGACGGTCACCGCCCGAGCCTGGGTGAGGAATTACTCGTCTAGTCAGTCGGTCGAGCGTGGTCTCTGCTCGATCACGCCACGTTCACATAAGCCCGAAGTGTTTCCAGACTGGTGTGCTCACCGTTCTCGATCAGTCGATCGGGATGTTGGCTCCGGTGGCGGCGCGGGCGTGGCGGGCGCTGACCAGCGTCATCGCCCATCCCGCCGCGGCGAAGCCGCCCGCGGCGGCGCTGGCGATGATGGCCAGTCGCCACGCCGACTCGGTGAGCGCGGTGCCGCCGAGGTGCCCGACCAGCGCGCCGTAGGTGGCCCAGCCCAGCGCGGCGACGGCCTCGTAGAGCACGAACAGCCGGTACGGGTAACGGCTGCGGCCGGCCGAGAAGCAGGCCGCCATCCGGCCGCCGGGCACGAACCGGCAGAGCAGGATGACAAGCGGTCCGGGTTGTCGGAGCCCCTGGGTGACCCGGTTGGCCATCCGACGGGCCCGGCTCAGCTCGGCGTGCCGGGGCGCCCGTCGGTCCGGTGCGACCCGTCCGAGCAGGTAGCAGGCCAGGTCGCCAGCGAAGACACCCAGTGCGCCGACGGCGATGGTGACGGGCAGGTTGAGCCCGCCGTAGACGGTGAGCGCACCACTGGTGATCATGACGATCTGGGTGGGTATCACCGGAACGAAGGCGTCCGCGATCAGCAGGACGAGCAGCACCAGGTACGCCCACGTCGGCGATGCGACGTCAGTCAGTAGTTCGGGCATGCCTGCCACCTCGCCGGATGCGGCCGATTGGGTGTCTTGAGCCTGACTGCGTGTCCGGCGTCACCGAGGACGGGCCCGGCCCGTCGTGACGGTCGACACGACAGGGGCCACCCAGGTACAACGAGGTCAACCGATCTCGGGTGACGGGTTCGCTGCCCGTCCCACCCGTCCGGTACCGGTCGGCGGATCGGCGTACGTCGGCGTACCGTTGACGGGCGCGGCCCACGCCCGTCGGGTCCCCCGTTCCTGACGATTCGGGCCGCCAGGGCCGCCGGCGGGTCCCGCGCCGGCGGCCCACCTCTCTGCTCGCCGCCGCAAATCCGGGTGCGACCCCGGTTGCCTGCCGGGTACGGTCGCCGTATGCGCAGTGCGGTAGTGGTGACCACGACGCCGGGAATCCCCGGCGCGCCGCTCTGACGTAACAACAGTCGACCAGGCCCCGGGGCGATCCGCCCCCGAGGGCCACGCGCCGTTCGGAGCCCAGGTCGCCTCCGGGTCGTACCCGATCCAGGAGCCCGACATGATCGACCACCGTAGGCTCGGCCGCGAGCTGGACCTCTTCGTCTCCGATCCGCTGGCCGGCGCCGGCCTGCCGATCTGGCTGCCGGCCGGCGCCGCTGCCCGGCACGCTGTCGAGGAGTACGTCCGGGAGTTGGAACGCAGGTCCGGCCACCAGCACGTCTACTCGCCCCCGCTGGGCAAACGTGAACTCTTCGAACTCTCCGGGCACCTCGGCTACTTCGCCGACGACATGTTTCCGCCGATGCGGCTGAGCGCCGACGACGAGTTCGTGCTCCGGCCCGCGCTCTGCCCGCACCACGCCCTGGTCTTCCGCGCCAGGGGCCGCTCCTACCGCGAGCTGCCGCTGCGGATCGCGGAGCTGGGCGGGATGTACCGCTCGGAGCGCTCCGGGGTGCTCGGTGGGCTGGCCCGGGTACGGGCCATCTCGCTCAACGACGCGCACACCTTCTGCGCCCCCGAGCAGGTGGGCGGGGAGGTCGTCGAGATCCTCCGACTGATCCGCGCCGCGCACGCCGCGCTCGGCGTCCGCCCGGCCGGCTTCCGGCTCTCGTTGCGCGGGCCGGGGGAGAAGTACGTCGGCGACGACGCGCAGTGGGCCCACGCGGAGGAGCTGCTCCGAAGCGCGCTGGCCGGGGTGGAGTACGTCGAGGCGCCCGGCGAGGCCGCCTTCTACGGCCCGAAGATCGACATTCAAATCGTCGACGCGGCCGGCCGCGAGTCGACCATCTCCACCATCCAGCTCGACTTCGACAAGCCGGAACGGTTCGACCTGTCGTACACCGACTCGGACGGCAGCCGGCGTCGGCCCGTCCTGGTGCACCGGAGCCTGGTCGGCAGCATGGAGCGGCTCTTCGCGTACCTGATCGAGGTGCACGAGGGCGCCTTCCCGGCCTGGTACGCGCCGGTCCAACTGATGCTGCTGCCGGTCGACGACGGGCAGGCCGACGCGGCGGCCGACCTGGCCCGATGGGCCGTCGACGCCGGCCTGCGGGTCGAGGTGGACGGCAGCGGCTCGCTGGGTGCCCGGATCCGGGACGCGGCCCGCCGCCGCGTCCCGTACCTCGGGGTGTTGGGTGCCCGGGAGGCGGCCGACGGCAGCCTCGCGCTGCGCCTGCGCGGCGGCCGGTCCCTGGACCCGATGCCCGCCGACGCGGCGTTGGCCCTGATCGGCGGGCAGGTCGCCGCCCGTGCCGCGGAGCTGCTCCCGGCGGGCTGACCCACCCGCCGAGCTGGGGTGGGTCGCCGTCGGTCGCGTGGCGCGCACGGCGGCGACCCGCCCTCAGACCGACGCCGGCTGGGCGGCGGGGACGGCCGGTTCCTCGTCGGCCACCGCGCCGGTGAACTGGGAGCGGTAGAGCCGGTGGTACGCGCCGTGGGCGGCGAGCAGCTGCTCGTGGGTGCCCTGCTCGACGATCCGGCCGTTCTCCATCATCAGGATCAGGTCGGCGTCGCGGATGGTGGAGAGCCGGTGCGCGATGACGAAGCTGGTCCGGTCCGAACGCAGCGCGGCCATCGCCCGTTGCAGCAGCACCTCGGTACGGGTGTCCACCGAGCTGGTGGCCTCGTCCAGGATCAGCAGCGACGGCTCGGCGAGGAACGCGCGGGCGATGGTGATGAGCTGCTTCTCGCCGGCGCTGACGTTGCTGCCCTCCTCGTCGATGACCGTGTCGTAGCCGTCCGGCAGGCTGCGCACGAACCGGTCCACGAACGTGGCCCGGGCCGCGACGAGGATCTCCTCCTCGGTGGCGTCCGGCCGCCCGTAGGCGATGTTGTCGCGGATGGTGCCGCCGAAGAGCCAGGTGTCCTGGAGCACCATGCCGATCCGGCCGCGCAGGTCGTCGCGGCGCAACGCCGTGATGTCCACCCCGTCGAGCGTGATCCGGCCGGCGTCCAACTCGTAGAAGCGCATGACCAGGTTGACCAGTGTGGTCTTGCCGGCGCCGGTCGGGCCGACGATCGCCACCGTGTGCCCCGGCTCGGCGACCAGCGACAGGTCGTCGATCAGCGGCTTGTCCGCCTGGTAGCGGAACGAGACGTGCTCGAACTCGACCCGCCCGTGCGGGTCGGTGATCCGGGCCGGCTCGACCGGGTCGGGGGTCTGCTCGTCGGCGTCGAGCACCGCGAAGACCCGCTCGGCCGACGCCACCCCGGACTGGAGCAGGTTGGCCATCGAGGCGAGCTGGGTGAGCGGCTGGGTGAACTGCCGGGAGTACTGGATGAACGCCTGCACGTCGCCCAGGCTCATCGTGCCGGAGGCGACCCGCAGCCCACCGACCACGGCGATCGCCACGTAGCTCAGGTTTCCGATGAACATCATCGACGGCATGATGATCCCGGAGACGAACTGCGCCCCGAAGCTCGCCCGGAACAACTCCTCGTTCTTCGCGTGGAAAGTGGCCTCCACCTCACGCTGCCGGCCGAAGACCTTCACCAGCTCATGACCGGTGTACGCCTCCTCGATCTGGCCGTTCAACTCGCCGGTGTGTGTCCACTGGGCGATGAACTGCTTCTGTGAGCGCTTGGCGATGCGCTGGGTGACAAGCACCGACAGCGGCACCGCGACCAGGGCCACCAGGGCCAGCAGCGGCGAGATCCAGAACATCGCGGCCAGCACGCCGACGACGGTCAGCAGCGAGGTGAGCAGCTGGCTCAGCGTCTGCTGGAGGCTGGTCGAGATGTTGTCGATGTCGTTTGTGACCCGGCTGAGCAACTCGCCGCGGGGCTGCCTGTCGAAGTACGGCAGCGGCAGCCGGTTGAGCTTCTCCTCCACCTCGGCGCGCAGCCGCAGCACGGTGCGCTGGACCACCCCGTTGAGCAGCCAGCCCTGCCACCAGGACAGCACGCTCGCGGCCAGGTAGAGCCCGAGCGCCAGCAGCAGCACCCGACCGAGGGCGGTGAAGTCGATGCCCACGCCGGGCACCACGTCCATCCGGGCCAGCATGTCGGCGAAGCTGTTGTTGCCGCTGGCCCGCGCCGCGGCGACGGCCTGGTCGGCGGTGGTGCCGGCGGGCAGGTCCCGGCCGATCACCCCGGTGAAGATCAGGTCGGTGGCGTGGCCGAGGATCTTCGGGCCGGCCACGCTGAAGCCGACGCTCACCACGGCCAACGTGATGATCGCGGCCAGGTGCAGTCGGTGCGAGCGCAGCCGGCCGAGCAACCGCCGGGCCGACGGCCCGAAGTTCATCGACTTCTCGGCGGGCATCCCCGCACTCATCCACGGTGGGCCGCCGCCCTGACGGCCGGGCGGCAGCCGCTTCGGCGTCGCCGCGCCGCCGCCGGGAGGCGACGCGTCCGCTTCCGGTGTCCGCTCGTCGCCGGCCGGCTTCTGACTGGGTACGGCCGCGGTGCGCGGCTCGTCGCGCTCGCTCACGCCGCCACCTCCGTCGTCTGCTGGGACGCCACGATCTCGGCGTACGTCGGGCAGGTCTCCAACAATTCCGCGTGTCGTCCCACTCCGACGACCCCTCCGTTCTCAAGAACGATGATCTGGTCGGCGTCGATGATCGTGGAGACCCGCTGGGCCACGATCACCACCGCGGACTGCGCGGTGATCGGCCGCAGGGCGGCCCTGAGCCGCGCGTCGGTGCCAAGGTCGAGCGCCGAGAACGAGTCGTCGAAGAGGTAGATCTCCGGCTGTCGGACCAGCGCCCGCGCGATGGCCAGGCGTTGCCGCTGCCCACCGGAGACGGTGGTGCCGCCCTGGGCGATCGGTGCCTCCAGGCCGCCGGGCATCTGGGCCACGAAGTCCCTTGCCTGGGCGATCTCCAGTGCCGCCCACAGCTCCTCGTCGGTGGCGTCCGGGTTGCCGTAGCGCAGGTTGCTGGCGACCGTCCCGGTGAACAGGTACGGCCGCTGCGGCACCAGGCCGATCCGCCGCCACAGCTCGTCCGGTGCCAGCTCACGCACGTCCACCCCGTCGACAAGCACCGCGCCGGCGGTGACGTCGACCAGGCGGGGGATCAGCGACAGCAGTGTCGTCTTGCCGGCGCCGGTGCTACCGATGATCGCCGTGGTGGTGCCCGGGGTGGCCCGGAAGGAGATGTCCCGCAGCACCGGCTCGACCGCGCCGGGGTACTGGAAGCGCACCCCGCGCAGCTCCAACTCGGCCCGCGTGGCCAGCTCGCTGACCGGCTCGGCGGCGGGGACCACCGAGGAGTCGGTGTCCAGCACCTCGACGATCCGCTCGGCGCAGACCGCGGCCCGGGGCACCATCATCAGCATGAAGGTGGCCATCATCACGGCCATCAGGATCTGCATCAGGTACTGCAGGAAGGCGGTGAGCGCGCCGACCTGGATCGCGTTGGCGTCCACCCGCTGCGCGCCGAACCAGAGCACCGCCACGCTGGAGACGTTCAGCACCAGCATGACCACCGGGAAGATCAACGCCATCAGTCGGCCGGTCCGCAGCGCGGTGGCGGTCAGATCGGCGTTGGCGACGCCGAAACGGTTCGTCTCGTACGGCTCGCGTACGAACGCGCGGACGACCCGGATGCCGGTGATCTGCTCGCGCAGCACCCGGTTGACCGTGTCGATGCGGGTCTGCATCAGCCGGAAACCCGGCACCATCCGACGGATGATCGCGCCCAGCGTGACGGCCAGGACCGGCACGCTGACCAGCATCAGCCAGGAGAGCCCGACGTCCTCGCGCAGCGCCATCACCACGCCGCCGACGCTCATGATCGGCGCGGCGACCAGCATGGTGCAGCTCATCAGGACGAGCATCTGCACCTGTTGGACGTCGTTGGTGTTGCGGGTGATCAGCGAGGGCGCCCCGAACCGGGCCACCTCGCGGGCGGAGAAGCGGTTGACGTGCCCGAACAGCGTGGCCCGGACGTCTCGGCCGAAGCCCATCGCGATCCGCGCGCCGAGGTAGACAGCGGCGATCGAACAGACGATCTGGATCAGGCTGACCAGCAGCATCCACCCGCCGGTGTGCACGATGTAGTCGGTGTCGCCCCGCGCCACACCCTTGTCGATGATGTCGGCGTTGAGGCTGGGCAGGTAGAGCGAGGCCATGGTGCCCACGAACTGGAGCAGCACCACCGCCAGCAACGGTCGTTGGTAGGTGCGCAGTTGGTTGCGCAACAGTCGGATCAGCACGCCGGGTCCTTCGGATCGGTAGGGCGGCCGGTCATCCGCGGGTCGTCCCCACTGCCGATGACCTCTAGCAGGAACTCCCGGATCACCTGTGCCTTCACCGGGTCGGCGTCGACCGAGGTGAGCGGGCGTCCGGCGTGCATCAGCGTGCTGAGCGCGGCCACCCGCTCCCGCCCGGCGGGAGTGAGGACGATTCGTACGCTGCGCCGGTCGTTGTCGTCGCGCTGCCGCTCGACCAGCCCTTCGCGGACCAGCGTGTCAACGATGCCGGTCAGGGTCGCCGGGCGCACGAAGCCCTTCTCGGCGACCTCCCGGTGGGGCAGCTCGCCGTGTCGGGCGAGCGTCATCAGGGTGACCATGCCGGCTTGGGTGAGGCCGTGCTCCTCGGCGAGGTAGCGGTTCCACCGCTGCCCGACCAGGTGCCCGGCCACCACCAGCAGCCGGCCGAGCGGCACATCCTGGAGAGTGACGAGTTCCACGGAGGCAGATTAGCTCCCTGATAGTCAGGGGCCAAACGAATTTCTCACCCGATCATGCGCGGCGGCTCACCAGCTCGTGGGCAGCGGCATTCCCTCGGTGAAACCGGCGGCGCTCTGCACGCCGACGATCGCCCGCTCGTGGAACTGCGTCAGGTCGCGCGCGCCGGCGTACGTGAACGCGCTGCGTACCCCGGCGATGATCTCGTCGATCAGGTCTTCGACGCCGGGTCGGGCCGGGTCCAGGTACATCCGCGCCGAGGAGATGCCCTCCTCGAACACCGCCTTGCGGGCCCGGTCGTAGGGGCTGTCGTCGGCGGTACGGGCGCTGACCGCCCGCGCCGAGGCCATCCCGAAGCTCTCCTTGTACCGCCGGCCGTCCGCATCGGCGTACAGGTCACCGGGGGACTCGTAGGTGCCGGCGAACCACGAGCCGATCATCACGTTCGACGCCCCGGCGGCGAGCGCGAGCGCCACGTCCCGTGGGTGCCGCACCCCGCCGTCGGCCCAGACGTGCCGGCCCAGTTGCCGAGCCGCGGTCGCGCAGTCGAGTACGGCGGAGAACTGCGGCCGACCGACGCCGGTCATCATCCGGGTGGTGCACATCGCGCCCGGCCCGACGCCGACCTTGATGATGTCCGCCCCGGCCTCGACGAGGTCGCGTACTCCCTCGGCGGTGACCACGTTGCCGGCCGCGACAGGCACCCCCGGGTCCAGCTTGCGGACCGCCTGGAGCGCGGAGATCATCCGCGCCTGGTGGCCGTGTGCGGTGTCCACGACCAGCGTGTCCACCCCCGCCTCCAGCAGCGCGGCGGCCTTGCCGGTCACGTCGCCGTTGATCCCGACGGCCGCCGCGATGCGCAGCCGACCCCGGTCGTCGACGGCCGGCGTGTAGAGGGTGGCGCGCAGCGCGCCCTGGCGGGTCAGCACCCCGACCAGCCGACCGTCGGCGTCCACCACCGGAGCGAGCCGGCGACGGCCCGCGGAGAGCAGGTCGAAACCGGTACGCGGATCGGCGTCCGCCGGGACGGTGTGCAGCTCGGTGGACATCACGTGACGTAGCTGGGCGAACCGGTCCACTCCCGTGGTGTCCGCCTCGGTGACCACACCCAGCGGCCGGCCGGCGTCGTCGACCACGATCACCGCGGCGTGCGAGCGCTTGGGCAGCAGGTGGATGGCGTCACCCACGGTCTCCGTCGGGCCCAGGGTGATGGGTGTGTCGTAGACCAGGTGCCGCCGCTTGACCCAGGCGACGACATTCGCCACCACCTCGATCGGGATGTCCTGCGGGATCACCGCGATCGCGCCCCGGCGGGCCACCGTCTCGGCCATCCGCCGGCCGGAGACCGCTGTCATGTTGGACACCACCAGCGGGATGGTGGTGCCGGTGCCGTCACCGGTGGACAGGTCGACGTCGAGCCGGGAACCCAGGTCGGAACGGGCCGGCGCCATGAAGACGTCGGTATAGGTCAGATCGTGCGCGGGAGCCGCGCCGTGAAGAAACCGCACCCGGCCATCATTGCCGCTCGTGGCCGCCCCTGCCGGTCCCGGTGCCGCAAACCACTCCCGCCGCGCGACAGGCGGTCAGGAAGGACCCCTTCGCACGAGGTGCCCTTCCGTCACACGATGGTGCAGATGGGTGCGCCGGAGGTGATCACGGCACCGACCTCGGCGGTGAGTCCGCTGACCGTGCCCGCCTTGTGGGCGTGCAGCGGCTGCTCCATCTTCATCGCCTCCAGCACCACCACCAGGTCCCCCTCGGCCACGGTGTCGCCGTCCGCTACCGCGATCTTGACGATGGTGCCCTGCATGGGGGAGGTGAGCGCGTCGCCGCTGACCGGTGCGCCCGCCTTGGCCGCGCCGCCGCGTCGTCCCGGCCTACGGGTGGCGGGTGCCGCGGTGGTCGTACTCCCGCCGAAGCCGGCGGGGAGGCTGACCTCCAGGCGCTTGCCGCCCACCTCGACCACGACGGTGTCGCGCTCGGCCGGCGCCTCGGCGGCGCCGGCGGCGGCGGTGAACGCCGGCACGGTGTTGTGGAACTCCGTCTCGATCCACCGGGTGTGCACGGTGAACGGCTCGGCGGTGAACGCCTCGTCCCGCACCACCAGCCGGTGGAACGGCAGCGCGGTGGCCATGCCGTCGACCACCATCTCGTCCAGTGCGCGGCGGGCGCGCTCCAGCGCCTCGGTCCGCGTCTCACCCGTGATGATCACCTTGGCGAGCAGCGAGTCGAAGTTGCCGCCGATCACGTCGCCGGCCGAGATGCCGGTGTCCACCCGGACGCCGGGTCCGGTGGGCAGCCGCAGCGCGGTGACAGTGCCCGGGGCGGGCAGGAAGTTGCGGCCCGGGTCCTCGCCGTTGATCCGGAACTCGATCGCGTGCCCGCGCGGCGTCGGGTCCTCGGTGCTCCGCAGCTTCTCGCCGTCGGCGATCCGGAACTGCTCGCGAACCAGGTCGATGCCGGCGGTCTCCTCGGTGACCGGGTGCTCGACCTGGAGCCGGGTGTTGACCTCCAGGAAGGAGATGGTGCCGTCCCTGCCGACCAGGTATTCGACAGTGCCGGCGCCGTGGTAGCCGGCCTCCCGGCAGATCGCCTTGGCGCTGTCGTGGATCTGGGCCCGCTGGGCGTCGGTGAGGAACGGCGCGGGGGCCTCCTCCACGAGCTTCTGGTGCCGACGTTGCAGTGAGCAGTCCCGGGTGCCCACCACTATCACGTTGCCGTGCTGGTCGGCGAGGACCTGCGCCTCGACGTGGCGGGGCTGGTCCAGGTAGCGCTCGACGAAGCACTCGCCCCGGCCGAACGCCGCGACCGCCTCCCGGGTGGCCGACTCGAAGAGCTGGGGGATCTCCTCCATCGTCCGGGCGACCTTGAGGCCGCGCCCGCCACCGCCGAAGGCGGCCTTGATGGCGACCGGCAGGCCGTGGTCGACGGCGAACGCCATCACCTCGTCCGGGTTGGCCACCGGGTCGGGGGTGCCCGGCACCAGCGGAGCGCCGGCGCGCTGGGCGATGTGCCGGGCGGTCACCTTGTCACCCAGGTCGCGGATCGCCTGCGGGGTGGGGCCGATCCAGGTCAGCCCGGCGTCGATGACCGCCTGGGCGAAGTCGGCGTTCTCGGACAGGAAGCCGTAGCCGGGGTGCACGGCGTCGGCGCCGGCCCGGGCGGCGACGTCGAGCAGCTTGTCGATGCGCAGGTACGTCTCGGTCGCGCTGTCCCCGCCGAGCGCGTACGCCTCGTCCGCGAGGGTGGCGTGCAGGGCCTCGCGGTCGGAGTCCGCGTAGACGGCGACGCTGCCCAGGCCGGCGTCGCGGCACGCACGGATCACCCGGACGGCGATCTCGCCGCGGTTGGCGATAAGTACCTTGCGCACCTTCGTGGCTCCTCCCCGGCAGGTTACTGACGGGGAGTGTATCGGCCGCCCCGGTCACCCTAACGATCGCTCAGTGTGGAATGCGGCACTCACTATAGTCAAACTTGGCTATTACGCTTGTGCGGTGTCTGCGACTCGAATGATGATCCTCGGTCTGGTGCGGTGGATGCAGCCCGTGCACGGCTACGACGTGCGCCGCGAGTTGTTGAGCTGGAGCGCCGACAAGTGGGCGAACGTGCAGCCCGGCTCGATCTACCACGCCCTGCGCAAACTCACCGAGGAAGGGCTGCTCAGAGCCGTCGCGACCGAGCAGGTCGGAGCCCGTCCGGCCCGGACCACCTACGAGGTGACCGCCAAGGGTGAGGACGAGTTCGAGACGCTGCTGCGCAACCTCTGGTGGAACCTCGGCGAGCAGTCCGATCCCTTCGCGGTGGCCTTCTCCTTCCTGCCCGCCATGCCGCGCGCCGAGGCCGCGGCGGCCCTGCGCAACCGGGCCAATCTGCTGCGCGCCGGTGTCGAGTCGATGCGCGCCTCGTTGGAGTCGGACTGGGTGCGTAACCGCAAGCCGGTGCACGTGGGTTGGATGTTCGAGCTGTGGGCGGCGCGGGCGGAGGCGGAGATGGGGTGGTGCGACCGGATCGCGGAGCGGATCGACTCCGGAGTGTCGTACCTACCTGCTGAGCTGGAGAACGCCGAGGGTTGGTCGGGGTGGAAGGAGCGCCAGGAGCCGACGTCCCCGACACAAGCGGAATAATCAACGTTGACTAGAAACGCTATATCGCGTTAGCCTGCTGGCGGCACTGCGGGGGAGTGCGCCGTCCGGCGTCGTCCCACTCGACGGCCGGCGCGGCCGGCCCGAACGACCAGGAGCACAGATGATCGAGACCAGGGGGCTGCGGAAGTCGTTCCGCTCCCGCGCGGGTCGAGAGACGAAGACGGTGGACGCCGTGCGGGGCGTCGACCTCAAGGTCGCCGAGGGCGAGATCTTCGGCTTTCTCGGCCCGAACGGCGCCGGCAAGACCACCACGCTACGGATGCTCGCCACGCTGATCGAGCCCGACGGTGGCGACGCCACCATCGCGGGCGCCGACCTGCGCAAGGACCCGGCCGAGGTGCGTCGGCGGATCGGCTATGTCCCGCAGGGCGGCAGCACCTGGGACGAGTCCACCGCGCGCGAGGAGCTGGTGCTGCACGCCCGCATGTATGGCATCGGCAAGGCCGACGCGCAGCGCCGCGCCGTCCGCGCGCTGGAAGCCTTCCAGCTCACCGAGTACGCGGACCGCAAGTGCAAGACCTACTCCGGCGGTCAACGTCGGCGGGTCGAGATCGCGCTCGGCATCATCCACGAGCCGAAGATCGTCTTCCTGGACGAGCCGACCACCGGCCTCGACCCGCAGAGCCGCGCGCACATGTGGGACGAGATCCGGCGGCTACGCGGCGACGGGATGACCGTCTTCATCACCACGCACTACCTGGACGAGGCCGACGCCCTCTGCGACCGGGTCGCGATCATGGACAACGGCGAGGTCGTGGCCGAGGGCACGCCGGCCGAGCTCAAGCGCGAGATCTCCGGCGACGTGGTGCTTGTCGGTCTCGACCTGGCCGCCACCCCGCAGGCCGCCCAGGTCCTCGACGGCGAGCCGTACGTCAACAAGCTGGAAACCGTCGACGAGGGTGGCCTGCGCCTCTACGTCGACGAGGGCGCCATCGCCATCCCGCAGGTGCTGCGCCGGCTTGACCACGCCGGGCTGGAGCTGCGCTCGATCGAGCTGCACCGACCCAGCCTGGACGACGTCTTCCTCACCAAGACCGGCCGCTCGCTGCGCGAGTCCTGACCACCCGGAGAGCACTCATGAAATTCGCCCGTGACACCTGGCTGATCTTTCAACGCCAGACTCAACTTCTGCTGCGCAACCCGGTCTGGGTCTTCGTCGGCGTGTTCCAGCCGGTCATGTATCTGCTGCTCTTCGCCCCGCTGCTCAAACCGGCACTGAACGCGCCCACCCAGGCCGCCGCCTACAAGATCTTCGTACCCGGCCTGCTGGTCCTGCTGGCGATCTTCGGCGGGCTGTTCCAGGGCTTCGGCCTGATCGCCGAGCTGCGCGCCGGCGTCATCGAACGCTCCCGGGTCACCCCGATCAGCCGGCTCGCCCTGCTACTCGGTCGGTCGCTGCGCGACGTCGTGTCGCTCATCGTGCAGGCGGTCATCATCACCCTGCTGGCGCTCCTGTTCGACCTGCGGGTGTTCATCGGGGACCTGCTGCTGGCGTACCTGATGCTCGCCCTGATCGCCCTCATGACCTCGGCCGTCTCCTACGGTGTCGCCCTCAAGGTCAAGAGCGAGGACGCACTGGCCCCCCTGATGAACACGGTGGCGCAGCCGGTGCTGTTGCTGTCCGGCATCCTGCTGCCGCTCACCTTCGCTCCCGGCTGGTTGCAGGGCATCGCCAACTGGAACCCGTTCTCCTGGGCGGTCGACGGCACCCGGGCGCTCTTCGCCGGTGACCTGGCCAGCGACAAGGTCTGGCAGGGCCTCGGCATCACCGCGGTGCTCGCCGCGCTGGGCGTCTACTGGGCCGCTCGCCAGTTCGCCCGCAGCGTCCGCTGACCCGACCTGCCGCGCACCAGCCCTCGGCTGGTCCCAAGCGTGATCAACTCGGTTTCCTGGAAAGTCGGGGTGTCCTACCGCGTGGGATGCCGCGACTTCCAGGAAACCGAGTCGATCAAAGCGGCCGGGCGTCGCCGCTCAGCGCACCCGGGCGAGGGTGAGGCCGTCCGCGATCGGCAGCATCACCGGGTCCACCCGTACGTCGGCCACAACCTCATCATTGAAGGCGGCGATCGCCCGGTCACCCTCGTTCTGCGGCGCGACGATCCGTCCGCCGCGCAGGACGTTGTCGACCGCGATCACTCCACCAGGCCGCATCCGGGGCACCAACTCCGCCCAGTAGACCGGGTAGCCCGTCTTGTCGGCGTCGATGAACGCGAAGTCCAGGTAGCGCTCGTGCGGCAACTCCCGCAACGTCTCCCCGGCCGGGCCGATGCGCAGCTCGATCCGGTCCTGCACGCCGGCCCGAGCCCAGTAGCGCCGGGCGATGCCGGTGAACTCCTCGGAGATGTCGAAGCAGGTCAGCCGCCCGCCCTCGGGCAACCCGCGGGCGATCGCCAGCGACGAGAGCCCGGTGAACGTGCCGACCTCGACAGCCTGCCGTACGTCGAGCAGCCGGGTGAGGAACGTCAAAAAGGCGGCCTGCTCCGGTGCCACCTGCATGGTGGCGTGTTCCGGCAGCACCGACCGGGTCTCCTCGGCCAGGTCCCGAATGATCTCGTCGGGCGGGGAGCCGTGGGCGACCAGGTAGGAGTGCAGCTCGTCAGTCAGCGGGATCAACTTGGTGGTCATGACCGGACGTTACCGAGCGGCTCGACCGTCTGGCCTCCGGGCGCGACCTTTGTCCACAGGTCGGTGATCCGTAGGTCGAGTTCCGCGAGGAGTCGACGCAGCAGTGGCATCGACAGCCCGACCACCGTCCCCGGGTCACCCTCGATCCGCTCCACGAACGACCCGCCCAACCCGTCGATGGTGAACGCGCCGGCGACCGCCAGCGGCTCACCACTGGCCACGTACGCGGCGATCTCGTCGTCGCTGATGTCCGCGAAGTGGACAGTGGTCGAGCCGACCGCCTCCGCGCGCCGCCCGGCGGAAACGTCGATGAGGCAGTGCCCGCTGTGCAGAACGCCGCTGCGCCCCCGCATCCGCAGCCACCGCCCGGTGGCGTCCGCCGGGTCAGTCGGCTTGCCGAGGATCTCCCCGTCGAACGCGAGCACGGAGTCGCAGCCGATCACCAGCGTCCGCTGGCCGGCGCCGGGGCTGAGTCGGGTCAACACCGCCTGAGCCTTGAGCCGCGCCAACTCCAGGCACAACTCCTCAGCCCGATCGGTCACCACCAGCGACTCGTCCACCCCGCTGACCAGCACGTCTGGCTCAATTCCGGCAGCCTGGAGGATCTTGCGACGAGCAGGGCTCGCCGAGGCGAGCACAAGGCGGAGCGGCAGGGTTTCAGACACCCGTCCGACGTTACCGGCTAACCACCCCCACAACGACCTCCCGCCACGCAGCCACCCGCGCGACGCCGACCCGGAGTGATCGACTCGCCATTGATCCGGACCGCCCACGTGATCAACTCGCCTTTGCTGATAATCGCGGTATCCCACCGTCCCGGACACCGCAAGGTCAAGGAACCCGAGTGGATCGCCGTACCGCCGACCGATCAGCGACTAATCCTGGGCGGCGGATCATCACCGCGCCGACGCCGCCGCACCACCACCGCCCATCCGACCCCCGCAGCCAAGATCACCCCAAGCGTGGCCAGGCCACGCGCCGTCGCGTCACCCTCGTCGTCACCCGGCTGCGCACCAGCGGTCGTGGTTGGGCCAGCACCAGCCGAAGCGCTCACAGATTCAAACCCCAGCGGCGGTACGTCCGCCGTCAGCGCCGCCACCAGATCGATCACGCCATAGCCGTACTCGTCGTCACGCCCAGGCGCGCCCTTGTCGATTGCGGTCGCCGTCAGCCGGTGCGCCACCTCTTGGGCCGGCAGGTACGGGTACTTGGACCGAATCAACGCCGCCGCCCCCGCCACGATCGCCGTGGCGTCAGACGTTCCAGTGCCTTTGCGGTATTTGCCGTCGAGACTTGTGCTGTAGATGTCGACGGCAGGTGCAACGACGTCAATCTCCGGTCCGGTCACCGAAACGGCAGCGCGGTTCCCGTTTCGGTCAATTCCGCCGACGGCGATCACCTCTGGGTAGCGCGCTGGGTAGCCGGCGACTTGGTTCCAAGGCGCATTGCCGGCGGCGGCAACAACTACAATATCGGACTGCAATGCCATTTTGATCGCCTGCTCTAGACGGGAACTCGCGCCACCCGCAATTGAAATGCTGATGACATCAGCTCCGTTGCTGATTGCATATTCAATCGCGGCCGACAATGATTCCGTATCGCTATTAGCGCCAGGCGGTGAGCAGTAGATTGGCAAAATCTTAGCTTGAGGAGCGATGCCGAGGGTGTCGGATTTACCTCCGCCGTGGGCGGCGATGAGGCCAGCCATTCCCGTACCGTGACCATCTTTATCGGTGAGACCATCGCCACTGCCTCCCGGAACTATATCCGTTCCACTGAGAAGATTGCCTTCCAGGTCCGGATGTCGATCTACGCCGCTGTCAGGCAGCGCGACCTTAATGCCATTGCCCCGGCTGACCTTGTGCGCCTCCGCAACTTTGAGAAAGCTTAAATGCCATTGCTCCGGACTCGCATATTCGCCGCGCAAGTGCAAGTTGGGCGCTGCGACTCCGCCCGAAATGCTCAGCACCGCTAGGAGGGCGATGCTGATGTGCGATTTCACCGAGGAAGGCCGAGGGCGGGGCCTGGGTCGATTGGCCCATCCTCGTCGGGCGGAAGTACCACTGGGGCAACTCCTTGCTCTGTTCTCCAAGGATTGTCGGGGTCCCAGCAAGTAGGCTTCCCGTCGCCATTATTCGGATCCCGTCGCCTGGGTCGAGCAGGGTCGTTGCTGCTGGTCCAGTTGACACCGGTCCCTGGGGCGCCACCAATTGGTGCCATGCCATTCACGCCGCCAAGTGCCCGCGGAGCGCTCGGCCGTGATCCCGCTCCTCCTGTTGGTGCTGTGCCAGCACTGCCACCTCCGATGACCCCCCCGATGGGATTGACACGACGCGGGGAAGTTGGCCCATTGCTTGGTTGGCCGACGCCTAGTCCGGGTGTTCCACCAATGAATCCGCTTGGCGGCATTTGCCTGGGCGTCGCCGTTGGGGTAGTCCCAATTCCTCTAGATCCCGAGGGCTTCGGTGGATCAGTCGCTCCGCGTTTATCAACCGGCGGTCCTACGGCTCGCGGTCCGGCGGTGATGTGGCCAAGATTGGCTGGCATCCCTGGGCTAGATGCCTGGCTGGCATGCGGTAGTTGCTGAGGACGCGGCACATCCTGGACTGACGGGATCACTGCGCTTACTCCCCCAAGTACAGGCCCTATTCCGGTCGTGGTTGGCATTCGCTCGGCTCGGGGGTTACTCGATGAGCGGTCTATTGGTGAAATCTGCCCTGTTAACCGAGAGGGGGCCGTAATAATGGGAGGAATTATCGGAGCTATTTCTGCTGTAGTGGCAGTAACCTTTTCATCAACACGAAGGGATGGCGGTGGTGGTGGTTTTTGGAGGGTGGCTTGGGCTTGTTGGAGTTCGCCGCTGAGGTTGAACATCGCCGCCCGCGCCTGAACGTTGAGCCGTTCCAGGTCCGCATCGGTGACCGGCGCTTCGGTGACCCGGTTGCCCATCACCGCCTTCGGGTCGGCGGCCATCGACTCGAACGCCTGCTTCTGGTGGGACTTGGCCGCGTACTCCTCGTGGATCTTGCGGAGCGCGCCGCGGGTGGTGCCGATGGCCTGGGTGGCGGCGGAGAGCGCGGTGTAGTTCGCGGCGGCGGCGTTGTGGGTGCGCTGCACCTTGTCGATCAGCTCGTCGAGTTCGGCCAGGTAGGTGCTGGAGGCGGCGCTGGTTTCGGGTGGCCACGCCTCGGCGAGCCCGCGGCGGTATTCCTGGAGGCGGCTGAGGTGGGTTTGCGCCAGGTCGCACACCTTGCGCCAGCCGGCGACCTGCTTCCAGTGGTTGTCGGTCTCGTGGTCCTGTAGGCAGGCCCACATGCTGTTGACGTCCATCAGGTGCCAGTCGGTGAGGCCAGAGGTGCGGCCGGTGCCCCGTTCGATCATGGCAGCACCACCGGTCCTTCGGTGTCGGCGCTGGCGCCGGTCGGGTCGGTCAGCATTGGTGTCGGGCCGCCGGGCAGCATGCTGGTCGGGTCGGCGAGGGCCTGTCGCACGTCCACCACTCGCGCGGCGGTGAAGGCGTCGCTGTCGGCGTACCGGGTGGCGACCTGGTCGGCGGCGGCGGCCAGGTGGCCGGTGGCGCCGCGGACGGCGTAGACCATGTCGGCGGTGGCCTGTTGTGTCTCGTGGTGCGCGTGCAGGAACGTGACAAGCTCGACGAAGGCGTCGCACGGGTTGGGCAGCCGCGCGGACATGTCTTCGGCGATGTACGGAAGGTGCGGCGCGTAGTTGCTCTCGACCTCGGTGGCGAGCCGGTCGGCGAACTCTCTGAGCTGGCTGATGTCGGCTTCGATGCCGCCGTAACCGCGTAGCCAGGGCGCTGGCCGGTCCTCTTCGGGGATCACGGGCCCTCCCTAGCTGTCACGACACCGTCTCCCTGAGTGAGGGTAACGGCTGCACGCACCCCTGGCAGCCCCCGCCCGGCGGGTCGGGTCAGCGTGGTAGGCCGGCGCTGCGCCACCCGCCGGAGCTGGCCGGCCGACCGCTGCGCGCCCAGGCGGACGCGGTCGTCGGCGTGGGCGTGGCGGCTGGGCGGGATCGCACGATGATCGCCCCGACCAGGGCGGCCAACTCCTCCGCGGTGGGCACGCCCCGAACGACCCGGAACAGCGGCTCTTCGGCAGACATGACGCCAGGGTACGCGGCGCGAAGTTACGGGAAGCGCACAGTGGCGTGCCGGCGGTGTGAGCGTCGTCGGGTCCGGGTACCGTCTCAGCGATGTCGAACGCGCTTCCCCAACTTGTCGCTGACCGATACCGGCTTCTGTCGCCGCTCGGCCAGGGCGGCATGGGCCGGGTGTGGAAGGCGCGCGACGAGGTGCTGCACCGGGACGTCGCCATCAAGGAGTTGGTGCCGCCGCCGGGTCTCACCGACGAGGAACGCCGTGAGATGCGCGAGCGCTCGTTGCGGGAGGCGCGGGCCATCGCCCGCCTCAACCACTCCAATGTCGTGCGCATCTTCGACGTGCTGCGCACCGATGGTGATCCGTGGATCGTCATGGAGTACGTGGCGTCGAGGTCGTTGCAGGACACTCTCGCCGAAGACGGCCCGGTGTCGGTGGCCCGCACTGTGGAGATCGGCCTCGGCGTGCTGGGTGCGCTCAGTGCCGCGCACAAGGCGGGCGTCATGCACCGCGACGTCAAGCCCGGCAACGTGCTGCTGGGCGAGGACGGCCGGGTGGTGCTTACCGATTTCGGTCTCGCCACGATCCCGGGCGACCCGAACGTGACCCGCACCGGGATGGTGCTCGGCTCACCCGCGTACATCTCGCCGGAGCGGGCCCGCGACGGCACCGCCGGCCCGGAGGCCGACCTGTGGTCGTTGGGCGCGACGCTCTACGCGGCGGTCGAGGGCAAGTCGCCCTACGCCCGGCCGTCGGCGATCGGCACTCTCGCGGCGCTGGCGACCGAGCCGATTCCGCCGCCGAAGAACGCCGGTCCGCTCAAGGCCGTGCTCAACGGGCTGCTGCGTAAGGATCCGCACGAGCGGATCACCGCCGAGGTGGCGGAACGCCTGCTGCGCCGCGCCGGTGGCAAGCGTGCGCGCGGGATCTCGCTGCTGGACGGCGTACGCCGGCCGGGGCCGAACGGCCCGCGCGAGCCGCGACCGCCGCTGGTCCCCGCACCGCGACCGGCCGAGAGCGTCGACCGGCCGGTGTCCCCGCCAGCGCCGCCGGCTGCTGCTGCCGCCACGACCTCGGCCGTCGATGCCACGCCGACGACCGTCGTGCCCGCCGGCGCAAACGGCGACCCGACCGCACTGGTACCAGCCGACCCGACCGCTGCGGTGCCGGCCGAGCCGACCGCGACGATCGACCGTCCGTCCGACGCCGAGCCGACCGCGATGGTGCCGGCCCCGGGCGACCCGACCGGCGACGGTACGACGAGCACCGGCGACGGTACGACGAGCACCGGCGACGGTACGACGAGCACCGGCGACGGTACGACGATTGACGACGACGAACCGACGGTCGTCGACGGCCCGCCGGTGGCTCCGGAGCAGCGCAAGCCGACGACACCCACGTCGCTCATGCCGCCGGTGAGTCCGGCCGGGCGCGCGGCGGTGCCGGCGTTCGGCGGCACGAAGCCGAGCAACACCCGACGCAACCTGCTGATCGGGGCCGTGGTCGCGCTGCTGCTGATCGGCCTCGTGGTGGTCGTGCCGCTGCTCACCAGGGGCGACGACAAGACCCCGCAGGCCGACCCGACCGGGGCTGGCGCGACGTCGGCACCGGCGCCGACCTCCGCTGCGGAGGTGCCCCCACCCACCACTGGCGCACCGAGTCCGACAGCTTCGGCCACGCCCTCGGCCGACCCGAACGCGTTGCCGGCGGGGTGGAAGCTGCACCGGGACCCGGCCGGCTTCGCCCTGCCGATCCCCGATGGTTGGGTGCGCCGGCAGGACGGCAGCGACACTGTCGTCTTCGACGAGTCCAACGGGCCGGGTGAGCTGCTGGTGCAGTGGACGCCAACGCCGAAGGAAGACGCCTACAAGGACTGGCTGAGCATCGAGTCGGGCCGCGCGAGCCGCGTCAAGAACTACCAGTTGCTAGGCATCAAGCGCTGCGACTTCTGGAAGACCTGCGGCGACTGGGAGTGGCTGGAAACTCGCGACGGGACACGGATCCACGTCCGTAACCGCGGGTTCGTGACGGCCAGTAACCGTGGCTACGCTCTGCGGTGGGAGATCGCGGAGAAGGACTGGCAGGCCAACCTGCCAAACTTCGACCGCATCGCCAAGGGGTTCGTGCCCGACCGCCAGGACTGAAACTCATTCGCATGACTCTCCGTCGTCCTGGGTAATTGACCTTCGACGACGGAGGGAGCACGACATGGGTTATCGACGGAAGGACGCCCGGCCTCGGCTGGCACTGTGGATGCTCGTGGCGCTCGGCGACGCGATCCTGCTGCTGGTCGCCATGGGGATTCCGGCGCTCATCGCACTGCTCGGCGTCGTACTGGTTGCCGGCTTCGGGGTTGCCGCCTGGCGGCTGACCCGCCGAGATGCCCTGGTACGCGAGGAGACGGTGGTGCCAGCCCTGGGTCGGCGTCGGGCCTGAACCGATGGCGTGGCGGCAGCCGGACCGATTGTCAACAGTGTGGTGACCGTCGATCCCGCTGCCGCCAACGCCCCGATCAGGTGTTGTTGGCCAGCGCGATCAGTCGACTGCGGTCACCGTTCCAGTAGTTGCGGTCCACGTTGCCGCTGATTCCGGAGACGACGCCGGTGCTTGTGTACTGCCAGAAGCTCCACACCGACGCGCCGGCCGGCAGGGCGCCGGGCGTGCTCGACCAGCGGGCCAGCCAGAGCGGGTGGTTCGCCCACGGGCCGGTCCAGCTGCCGGTGCACTGGTTCCACCAGCTCGTGGTGGTGTAGATGACGGCGTACCGGCCGGTGCGGGAGCGGTAGGTGTTCAGGAAGTCCTGCACCCAGTTGCGCATCCCGGTCGTGCTGAGCCCGTAGCAGTAGCCGCCGCTGTACGGGTTGGCCTCGATGTCCAGCGCCGCCGGCAGGGTGCGGCTGTCCGCCGACCAGGCGCCGCCGTTGGAGGCCAGGTAGTTGGCCTGGGTGGAGCCGGCGGAGATGTTGGGCCGGGCGAAGTGGTACGCCCCGCGGATCACCCCGGCGTTGTACGAGTTGACGTAGTTGGCGTTGAAGTTCGGGTCCTTGTAGGTGGTGCCCTCGGTTGCCTTGATGAAGGCGAACTCGATGCCCGCGTTGCGGACGCTGGTCCAGTTGATGCTGCCCTGATAGCGGGACACGTCGACGCCGGCTGTGGTGGCGGCGGCCGCCGGTCCGGCGGTCGCGACCAGGGCCGCCGCCGCGGTGGCGAGGACGGTGAGGCTGGCCGCGAGTGCGCGGCGCAGCGATGACGAGGTACGGGCCATGAGTGCCTCCAAGGACGTCGCTCTATCGACAACCATCTTTGGAGGTAAGTGCCCTAGATCACAAGGGTCATTGAAGAAAGTTTCATCGAAGGGTGTCGGTTGCCCCGGCGGCCGGAGCGGAACGGATCAGCGCAGAGTGGCCGGGTCGAGCTGCCAGCGGAACGGCTCGACGACGGTCAGCGTCTCGCCGGGCTTGGCCACCTGGTCCTCGACGTAGTGCTCACCGTCCAGCCGGAACAGCCGCAACGAGTGGCCGTCGCCGTCCTGCTCGACCAACAGGTACCAGGGAATTCGCGCGATGGCGTAGAGCTGCATCTTGACCAGCCGGTCGGCGGCTGCGTTGCCCGGCGAGACGACCTCGCAGACCAGCACCACCTCGGTGGCTTCCACCACTGTGCCCTCGTCGTCGGTGTCGGCGACGACCACATCCGGGATGGCGATCCGGTCCACCCCAAGCCGAACGTTGACCGCCTCGAAGACGAGGAGGGGTCGTGGTCGCACCGCTCGACGCAGGCTATAGACGAGTTCCCACGACACCAACTGGTGCCGCTTGCTGGGGGCTGGGCTCACGATCAGGCTCCCGTCGAGCAGCTCGATCCGGTCTGCGGTCTCCCCGAGGGCGAAATAGTCCTCCTCGGTCCACAAGCCGATGTGTGGTTCAAGGGGTGCCGCGCTCATCGGCGTCCGCCTTCCGCTTCGGAACTGACCTGCTCAGTCTCCCAGGATACGAGCCGGTGCTCCGGGAGCGACACGGAACGCCGCCGGTAGGCTCGCGCCCCATGATGTCGATCGACGGGCTGGGCGAGAAGTGGGACATGCTGTTCGGTGCTCAACCGGACCCGCCCCCGCTGCTGGTGCTGATCACCGCTGCCGTCGCGCTGGTGGTGGTGTCGACCCGGCTGCCATGGCGGATCGCCCGTAACGCCATCACCATCGCGCACGAGGGCGGGCACGCGCTCGTCGCCCTGCTCACCGGCCGCAAGCTGCGCGGCATCCGGCTGCACTCGGACACGTCGGGGCTGACGCTCTCCGCCGGCCGTCCCACCGGGCCGGGCATGATCCTCACCCTGCTCGCCGGATACGTCGCCCCGCCCCTGGTCGGGCTGGCCGGCGCCTGGCTGCTCGGCGGAAACCGGATCACCCTGCTGCTCTGGGTGGCGGTGGCGCTGCTGCTGGCCATGCTCGTCATGATCCGCAACGTCTTCGGGGTGGTGTCGCTGCTGGTCACCGGCGCACTGGTGTTCGCCGTCTCGTGGTACGCCACGCCGCAGGTCCAGGCCGCGTTCGCGTACACCGGGGTGTGGTTCCTGCTGCTCGGCGGGGTGCGACCGGTGGTGGAGCTGCAACGGCTACGGTCGCGCGGCCGGATGCCCGCCTCCGACGCCGACCAGCTCGCCGGCCTCACCCCGTTCCCGCCGCTCTTCTGGGTGACCGTCTTCGCCCTGGTCAACCTGGTCGCCCTGGTCGCCGGCGCCCTCCTGCTGGCCGGCCCCATCCTCACCAGCGCTGGCCTGACGGTCTGACCCAGCGGGCAGAATGAGGCAATGCGATACGTGATCATCGGGGCGGGTGCGGTCGGCGGGACCATCGGCGTACGGCTGGCCCAGGCCGACCGGGACGTGACAGTGGTGGCCCGTGGCGCCCACCTGGATGCGATCCGGGCGCGCGGGTTGACCCTGCGGCAGCCCGACGGCGAGGTCACCGCCCGGCTCGCCGCCGTGGACGGGCCCGGCGACCAGCCGCTGCCGGCGGACACGGTGTTGATCCTCACCGTCAAGTCGCAGGACACCGTCGGCGCGCTGGCCGCCTGGGTGGACGCGCCGGTGGCCGGCGGTGGCACGGCGGGGGAGCGACTGCCCCTGGTTACCGCCCAGAACGGGGTGGCGAACGAGCGGGCGGCGCTGCGGCTCTTCGCCGACGTGCACCCGGTCTGCGTCTGGCTGCCGGCGACCCACCTGGACCCGGGCGTGGTGGTGGCCAACGGCTACCCGCACCCGGGGATGCTCCACATCGGGCGTTACCCCGAGGGCGCCGACGACACCGACCGGGCGATCGCCGCCGATCTGAGCGCCGCCGGGTTCGTCGCGCCGGTCCGCGAGGACGTGCTGCGTTGGAAGTACGGCAAGCTGCTCAGCAATCTCGGCAACGGCCTGCAGGCGCTGCTCGGTCGGGACGTCCCGGACGCGTTGGCCGAGCGGGTACGCGCCGAAGGTGTCGCCGCGCTCGCCGCCGCCGGGATCGCGCACACCTCGCCGGCTGAGGAGAAGGCCGAACGCCGTGACCTGGTGCAGCAGCGCCCGGTCGACGGTGCGGCCCGCTCCGGCGGATCCACCTGGCAGAGTCTGGCCCGGGGCACCGGCTCGACCGAGGTCGATCACCTCAACGGTGAGATCGCGCTGCTCGGCCGGCTGCACGGCGTACCGACGCCGGCGAACGTCGCCGTCCAGCGGGCCGTACGCCGGGCGGTCCGGGAGCGGATCTCGGCCGGCGCGTTCCCGCTCGCCGAACTGGAGAAGATGATCTCCTGATCGGGGCAACCGACGGCCCGGTCCGGCGCGTGTTCCCTGCGAGCGACACGGGGAGGCAGCGGGTGCCAGACGTCGACGAGTTCGACGAGTTCTACCGGGGGAGCCGGCAACGGCTGCTCGGGTTCGTCTACGCCCTTACCGGTGACCGGGTCGAGGCTCAGGACGCCGTGCAGGAGGCGTACATCCGGGCGTGGCAGCGCTGGTCGACGGTCCGTGGGTACGACGACCCGGAGGCGTGGGTGCGGGTGGTGGCCAGCCGGGTCGCGGTGAGCCGGTGGCGCAGCCTGCGCAGCCGTGCTCGCGCGTACCTGCGGCACGGGGCCACCGAAACCGTTCCCGGCCCGGGCACCGACACCGTCGAGGTGGTCGCCGCCCTGCGCCGGCTGCCCGAGGAGCAACGCGTCGCCATCGCCCTCTACTACCTGGTCGGCATGCCGGTCGCCGACGTGGCGCGGGAGACCGCGGCACCGGTGGGTACCGTCAAGGCCCGCCTCTCCCGGGGGCGCGCCGCGCTCGCCGGCCTGCTCGCCGTCTCTGATCTGGAGGAGGCCACCGATGCGTGACGACCCGACGTTCGTCGAACGGCTCCAGCGGGACCTACGGGACGTGCGCTGGCTCAACCCGGAGGAGATTCGCTCCCGGGGCCGCCGTCGCAGCCAGCGCAGGATCGTCGTGACCACCGTCGTGCTGGCCCTCGCCGGGGTTTCCGCCGTGGCGGTCGCCGACCCGGGGCAGTCGCCGTCGCCGTCTCCGGCGCTGCCGGTCGCCTCCGCCGCGCCGACCCGGCACGAGATCACCACCGACGCCCTGCTGCAGCCGGCCGACCTGGCACAGCAGGTCGATGTGCAGCTCAGCCAATCGGGGCTGGGTGAGCCGGTCCTGCTGGATCACCTGCTCGGCGCCTGCCGGACGAGCCAGGGACGCTCGGATGGCTGGCAGATGTCAATCCTGTCCCGTTCGCAGACCCTGGTGCCGAAGCGAGCTCCGGCGATCCTCACCGAGGCGGATGGTCTGGTCACGCAGGATCTCTTCCGGCTGACTCCCGACGCCGCCGTCCAGCTTCTCGCCACGCTGGACGACCTGGTCGCCCCGTGCGCCGAGTGGACCAGCGTTGGCGGGTACAAGGCGGGGGGCGCCACGGGCACCGGAGTGGCGACGCACCGCTGGACGGTGGTCCAGCGGGGTTTCGCCGGCGACGGGGCTGCGCTGCTGCGGCACACCGGTTCGCCGCCCGTCGACCAGAAGACGGGTGAGCCCATCGGTGCGGCCCCCCGGCCGACCAGCACGGCTGTGGTCCGGGTGGGCGATCTGATCACCGTGCTCAGTCTGGGGCAGGCCGGCACCGAGCCGGAGCTGCGCCGGCTGGCGGAGGCCGCCGCCCGCCGGATGTGCGCCGCCGCCAACCCGGCCTGCTGACCTCGGCCGCGGCGATGATCCGCACAACATCAGGGTTGTTGGTGCCTCTCGGCGCCCGGAGGCAGCAACAACGCTGAAGTTGCGCGGATCTTGGGGTCGGGACAGGGCGGCACCGCTCAGAGCGGGATGTTGCCGTGCTTCTTGGGCGGCAGGGTCTCCCGCTTGGTGCGCAGCACGCGCAGCGCCCGGACGATCTGCGTGCGCGTCTCGTGCGGCGCGATCACCGAGTCGATGTAACCGCGCTCGGCCGCCACGTACGGGTTGGCCAGGGTGTCCTCGTACTCGGCGACCTTCTCGGCGCGGACCGCCGCCGGGTCGTCGGCACCGGCCAGCTCGGAGCGGTAGAGGATGTTCACCGCGCCCTGTGCGCCCATCACCGCGATCTGGGCGGTCGGCCACGCGAAGTTCAGGTCCGCGCCGAGGTGCTTGGAACCCATCACGTCGTACGCCCCGCCGTACGCCTTCCGGGTGATCACGGTGACCTTGGGGACGGTGGCCTCGGCGTACGCGTAGATGAGCTTGGCGCCCCGGCGGATGATGCCGTCCCACTCCTGGCCGGTGCCGGGCAGGAAGCCGGGCACGTCCACGAAGGTCAGCACCGGGATGTTGAACGCGTCGCAGGTGCGCACGAACCGCGCGGCCTTCTCCGAGGCGGCGATGTCCAGGGTGCCGGCGAAGTGCATCGGCTGGTTGGCGACGACGCCCACCGGGCGGCCCTCCACCCGGCCGTAGCCGACCACGATGTTCTGCGCGTAGAGCGGCTGGACCTCCAGGAACTCCCCGTCGTCGAGGACGTGCTCCAGCACCGTGTGCATGTCGTACGGCTGGTTGGCCGAGTCCGGGATGAGCGTGTCCAGCTCCCGGTCCTCGTCGCTGATCGCGAGCTCGGCCGGCGCGTCGAAGACCACCGGCTCGTCGAGGTTGTTCGACGGCAGGTACGACAGCAGCGCCTTGACGTAGTCGACAGCGTCGTCCTCGTCGCTGGCGAGGTAGTGCGCGTTGCCGCTGCGCGTGTTGTGCGTGCGGGCCCCGCCCAGCTCCTCCATGCCGACGTCCTCGCCGGTCACCGTCTTGATCACGTCCGGGCCGGTGATGAACATGTGCGAGGTCTGGTCGACCATCACGGTGAAGTCGGTGACCGCCGGGGAGTAGACAGCGCCGCCCGCACAGGGCCCCACCACCAGGGAGATCTGCGGGATGACGCCGGAGGCCCGCACGTTGCGGAAGAAGATCTCGCCGTAGAGGCCGAGCGAGACCACACCCTCCTGGATGCGGGCACCGCCGGAGTCGTTGATGCCGACCACCGGGCAGCCGATCTTCATGGCCAGATCCATCACCTTGACGATCTTCTCGCCGAAGACCTCGCCGAGCGAACCACCGAAGACCGTGAAGTCCTGCGCGAACACGCACACCTGCCGGCCGTCGACAGTGCCGTAGCCGGTGACCACACCGTCGCCGTACGGGCGGTTGCGCTCCAGCCCGAAGGCCGTGGACCGGTGCCGGGCCAGCCCGTCGAGTTCGACGAAGGAGCCCTCGTCGAGCAGCATCTCGATCCGCTCGCGGGCGGTCTTCTTGCCGCGTGCGTGCTGCTTCTCGACCGCGCGCGCCGACCCGGCGTGCACCGCCTCGTCGACCCGGCGCTCCAGGTCCGCCAGCTTGCCCGCGGTGCTGTGGATGTTGGTCCCGGTCTCGGTAGTCACCAAGCGAATATAACGATGGTTCAGGTCGGTGCCGCTGTGCAGTACCCCTCAGTGTCGGCGCCACCACCGCCGTAGGCTGGCGGAATGTCGGGCTCCCCGTACACCGATCTGGACCGCCCTCCGCTGTCGGCGGCCCGGCTGCGCCGCGCGTTGGTCGCGCCGAACGGGCCGTGGGCCCGACTGGAGCTGCGCGCCGAGACCGGCTCCACAAACGCCGACGTGGCCGAGGCGGCCCGGGCCGGCGAACCCGAGGGTCTGGTCGTGGTGGCCGAGCGGCAGACCGCCGGGCGCGGCCGGCGCGGTCGGGTCTGGCAGTCGCCGCCCCGGGCCGGCATCGCGACCAGCGTGCTGCTGCGGCCCGGTGTGGCCGTGCCGGACCGCGACTGGCTGCCCGTGACACCCACCGGGTACGGGTGGCTGCCGTTGCTGGCCGGCGTGGCGCTGGTCGAGGCGGTGGCCCGGCTGGCCGAGCTGGACGCCACCGTGAAGTGGCCCAACGACCTGCTGATCGACGGCGCGAAGTGCGCGGGTGTGTTGGCCGAGGCGGTGCCCGGACGGGCACCGGACCAACCGCCGGCCATCGTGCTCGGCATCGGGCTCAACGTGACGCTGCGCGCCGACGAGCTGCCGGTGAATCCGACCGGGCTGCCGGCCACCTCGTTGCAGTTGGCCGGTGCGTCGGCGACCGACCGGGATCCGTTGTTGCGGGCCCTGCTGCGGTCGGTCGCCGACTGGTACGACCGCTGGCGCTCGGCTGGTGGCGACGCGGTGGCCAGCGGCCTGCGCGACGCCTACCTGGCGGCGTGCGCGACGGTCGGCCGTGAGGTACGCGTCCTGCTCCCCGACGGTGCGGCCCTGACCGGCACCGCCACCGGCGTGGACCCGGACGGCCAACTTCAGCTCTCCACCCCGACGGGTGCCCGGACGCTCGCGGCCGGCGACGTCCTGCACCTGCGCTGACCACCCGATCCTGGTCCCGCGTCTGCTGCCCCGGGTCGAACGGGCGACGGCCACCGAGCGGCGACCGGAGCGCAAGATCGTGAAGACTCGGGTGGGGCCGCGTGGCGGATGTTGTGGTGGGGCCTGGGGGTTTACCGTCTGCGCGTCGGAAAAATGGCGATGGAGGTTGTCGTGGCGTTTCCTGAAGACGTGCTCACCGAAGACGAGCATGTCGTGCTCCATCTGCATCCGCACTGGAAGGCGCTGATTCGGCCGATCGTGGTGCTCGTGCTGGCCATCGCCGCGGTGGTGGTCGGTGTGCTCCTGCTGCCCGAGAGTGGTGGCGGTTCGGTCGCGCTGGCCGTGATCGGAGTGATCGCTCTGGTCGGGGTGCTCTGGCTCGGGCTGTGGCCGTTCCTGGTCTGGCGCACCACGCACTACCTGTTCACCAACGAGCGGGTGCTGATCCAGCAGGGTGTCTTCTCCCGTGACCGGCGGGACCTTCCGCTCACCCGGGTCAACGACCACTCGATGAACCAGCGGTTCGTCGAGCGCCTGCTCGGCTGCGGCACGCTCACCATCGAGTCGGCCGGTGAACGCGGCCAGTCGGTGCTCGCCGACGTGCCGAATGTCGGAAAGGTGCAGACCACCCTGTACGAACTGGTCGAGGCGCAGCACGACAAGCACTCCCTCGGTGACGGGGAGATGCGCGATATCCTCGCCGACATGCAGGACGGCAAGCCGATGCGCGACGGCAAGCCGCTGCGGGACACCACGACCTGATCCGGGTCGACTGCGGTCGAGACCCGCCCCGGCCGTTGTGTGTCGGGGCGGGTCAGCCGGGTGTTTCGGCCCGGGGCGCGGCGTTTCCGGGTCGTTCGGGACTGACCTCGGCCGGGCCGGCCCCGGCCGGGCCGATGCCCGCCAGGCCAGCGTCGGATGGCCCGCTCGCCGGCTGGCCGCCGTCGGACGGCCCGCTGCCGGTGGGGTCGGTCCCGGTCGGGTCAGCCCTGGTCGGGTCGGTCCCGGTGGGGTCGGCCCCGGTCGGGTGGGCCTCGGTCGGGTGGGCCTCGGTCGGGTCGGCCCCGGTCGGGTCGGCCCTGGTGGGATCGGCTTCGGCGGGCCGCACGGCGAACCAGCCACGGAAGCGGGTCCGCAGCACCTCCTGCTCGGGCCGGTCGTCCGGGCCGAGACGCAGCATGGTGCCGGTGAGGCTGACGGTGCCGAGCCCCGGGCGGGCGCTCGACGGTCGGGCGCCCATCACGTCGACCCGAACGGCGAGCCGGTCGCCGGCGCGCACGGGGGCGAGCCAGCGCAGCTCCTCCAGGCCGGGGGACGCGTCCGCGGCCGCCCGGGACAGCAGGTGGTCGACGTACGCGCGCATGAACAGACTGACCGTGTAGAAGCCGCTGGCGATCAGCCCACCGTGCCGGCTGGCCCCGGCCAGGTCGGCATCGACGTGGTACCACTGCGGGTCGAAGCGGCGGGCGAACGCGACCATCTCGTCGCCATCCACGGTGACCACACCGAGGTCGACGGTGAGCCCCGGGACAAGATCCTCGAAGAACAGCTCGGCGGGTTGCCCAGTGCCGGAGCGGGCGTCGGGTGTCGTCACCGGCGGGGCGCGCGGCGGGTGCTGACGTGCAACTCCGCGGCGAGTTCCGCGTCAAGGTCGGCGGCAGGGCTGACGCTCAACCGGGGGCCGCCCTGGGTGGGCGCGGGGTCGGCGCGTCGCGCGGACTCCGACTCTTCCAGCTCGGAGACGGATTCGGCCAGCTCGGCGACCGGGTCCATCTCCGCCATGGTGTCCCACTCGTCGCGCGGGATGTCGTGCCAGGTGGGCTCGGGCTTCGCCTCGTCGTCGTCGACAGTGACGGGCTGGAAGACGAAGGTCCGGTACGACCAGAACCGGAACAGCGTGGCCAGCAGGACACCGGCGGTCTTGGCCACGTTCAGTGCCAGCAGGCCGTGCACGCCGAGGCCGTACTTGGCGGCCGCCACGGCGCCCAGTTCGATGAGCAGGCCAGCCCCGTTGAACAGGAAGAACAGGACGTACTCCCGGCGCAGCGCCGACTTCGGGCGATCCCGGTACGTCCAGTGCCGATTCATGAGGTACGACGTGATCGTGGCGACGACTGTCGCAATCACCGTCGCCTTCAACTGACCATTGACGAAAACGGTCAGTGCAAGGGCATTGAACACCGCGTAATTGATGACTGTGTTGATGCCACCGACGATGCCGAACTTGAGCGCCTCGTGGATGAACTTCTGCCAGCGCTCAGGCAGCAGACGGACAAGACGCATGCGAAACACCTTAGGGCAGTCGGTGTGGCCGGCGATCACCGGCCAAACGGGGTGAGCGGCAGGTCACGCCCTGTGGTCGGGGTCGGGTCTTACCTGCGGAAGGGTCCGGGTTCCCGCTTCGACGAAGACGAACCGCCGGTACGACCAGAATCGGAACAGCGTGCCGAGGCCCGTGCCGACGACGTAGCTGGCGACGTTGTCGGCCAGGCGCGTCTGGAACACGGCCGGCCAGACGCTGCCGAGCCCGTACCGGCTGATCGCGAGGCAGGCCACCGCGATGCCGAGGCCGACGACGTTGAAGAAGAAGAACAGCGCGTACTCGCGGGCCGGGTTGCTGCGCTGGCGGTGCCGCCAGGTCCAGAATCGGTTGCCCACGAAGGCGACGGTGGCCGCGATGACAGTGGAGATCGTCTTCGCCGTCAACTCCTCGACGTCGCGTGTGCTCGTCAGATAGTTGAAGAGCGCGAAGTCGAAGAGGAAGGCGACGCCACCCACTGTGGCGAACTTGCTCATCTCGCGGACAAGGTGACCGAAGCGGTCCAGCAGCTTGCCAACCAGACCCCGTCGGGTCTGCCGGGGACCCGGTTGCTCCCCGGTCATCGTGGCGGCCACGAAGCGAGCCTACCGGCTCGGGGCCAGTCAGCGGGGTAGCTACGGCAAGCGGGCGTGGTCGTCCGACGCAGCTGATCACCGTGTGCGAAACCGTTGTACAGAGCGTAACCAATTGGGAGGACTGACGTGCCTCGGAACGGGAATCCACGCACCGGTCGGCGGGGCAGGTCCACGGCCCGACCGCAACAAGCGTCCGCCGGGGTGCACAACAAGATTTGCGTGAAACTGCGCAGGAAAGCGGGTATCAGATCGTGATGCCGCAGCGTGGCCGTAGCTTGTGCAGTTCTTCACAACCCGTCCCACTGACTCGGAAGGCTGCCCGGTTTACGCTGAGGCCAATCCCAGGTTTCCACGAAGGCGACGCATCGCGCCGCTGAGTCTCGTGCATCCCATAGATCGGTCAGCGTCGACCACAAGGAGATGTGTCATGGTTGCTCCGGCTGTTGTGCGGGGTATTGATCAAGCCCCGACGTCCCATCCGAAACTGCTCGCCTGGGTCCGTGAGGTCGCGGAACTGACCACCCCCGACCGGGTCGTCTGGGTGGACGGGTCCGACGAGGAGTGGCGCCGACTCACCGACGAGCTGGTCGAGGCCGGCACGCTGATCCGGCTGAACCCGGAGAAGAAGCCCAACTCGTTCTACGCGCGTACCGACCCGACGGACGTCGCCCGGGTCGAGGAACGCACCTTCATCTGCTCTCTCGACGAGGCGGACGCCGGCCCCACCAACAACTGGATGGCGCCGCCGGAGATGAAGCGGACGATGACCGAGCTGTACCGCGGCTCGATGCGGGGCCGGACCATGTACGTCATCCCGTTCGTCATGGGCCCGGTCGAGGCCGAGTCCCCGATGTTCGGCGTCGAGATCACGGACAGCCCGTACGTGGTCGCCTCGATGCGCATCATGACGCGGATGGGCACCCGCGTCCTCGAGGCGATGGGCGACGACGCGGACTTCGTGCACGCGTTGCACTCGATCGGCGCCCCGCTCGCCCCTGGTCAGCAGGACGTCGCCTGGCCGTGCAACGAGACCAAGTACATCTCGCACTTCCCGGAGAGCCGGGAGATCTGGTCGTACGGCTCCGGTTACGGCGGCAACTCGCTGCTCGGCAAGAAGTGCTACTCCCTGCGGATCGCCAGCGTGATGGGTCGCGACGAGGGCTGGCTCGCCGAGCACATGCTGATCCTCAAGATCACCTCGCCGGAGGGCAAGGTCCACCACATCGCCGGCGCGTTCCCCTCGGCCTGCGGCAAGACCAACCTGGCCATGGTGGAGCCGACCATCCCCGGTTGGAAGGTCGAGACCATCGGCGACGACATCGCCTGGATGCGGTTCGGCCCGGACGGTCGCCTCTACGCGGTCAACCCGGAGTACGGCCTGTTCGGTGTCGCGCCCGGCACCGACTGGAAGACCAACGCCAACGCCATGCGCACGCTGGACCGGGGCAACTCCGTCTTCACCAACGTCGGCCTCACCGACGACGGCGACGTCTGGTGGGAGGGCATGGGCGAGCCGCCGGCGCACCTGATCGACTGGAAGGGCAACGACTGGACGCCGGAGAGCGAGGGCCTCTCCTCGCACGCGAACAGCCGGTTCTGCACCCCGATCACCCAGTGCCCGATCCTCGCCGACGAGTACTTCGACCCCAACGGCGTGCCGATCGACGCGATCCTCTTCGGTGGTCGGCGTAAGGACACCATCCCGCTGGTGACCGAGGCCCGCGACTGGGTGCACGGCGTCTACATGGGTGCGACGCTGTCGTCGGAGACGACGGCTGCCGCGTCCGGCGCGGTCGGCGTGGTCCGGCGGGACCCGATGGCGATGCTGCCGTTCATCGGCTACCACGCGGGCGACTACTTCCGGCACTGGATCGAGATGGGCAAGGGCACCGACGGCGACGAGGCGAAGCTGCCGAAGATCTACTACGTCAACTGGTTCCGCAAGGACCCGGACGGCTCGTTCCTCTGGCCGGGCTTCGGGGAGAACTCCCGGGTGCTCAAGTGGGTCGTCGAGCGGATCGAGGGCAAGGCCGACGCGGTCGAGACCCCGGTGGGCATGGTCCCCACGCCGGACGCGCTGGACGTCGAGGGCCTGGACATGACCCCGGAGGACGTCCGGATCGCGCTCAAGGTCGACCCGGACGAGTGGCGCAACGAGCTGCCGATGATCACCGAGTGGTTCGAGAAGTTCGGTGACAAGCTGCCGGGCGTGCTCTGGGCCGAGTTGGACGCGCTGCGCGCCCGCCTGGACGCCGCGCAGCCGCAGCGGTAGGTGTGAACGAGAGCCTTCGCGGGCAACATCGGATTCCATGAGGACGGCCGCCGAGACCGAGGTCCGGCGGCCGTCCGCCGTCCGGGTGCTCACCATCCTGCTCGCGACGACGGCGGGGGCCACCGTCGCGGTCGAGCTGCTCAACTGGTGGTACGCCCCGGAGCAGGGCTTCGGTCTGGCGGTGCGCACCGGCTGGGCGATGTTGCGCTCGTTCGGCTTCCTGCTGCTGATCGGGCACGTACGCCGGGGTCGTACGGTGGCTCGCCCGTTCGGGCTGATCCTCGCTGTCACCACGGTCTTCGCGGTCGGCCGGTTGATCGTGCCCCGGCAGGGGGTGCCGCCGCTGCCCGGCCTGCTCGGCTTCGCCGTGCTGACCGCGCTCTGCGTGGCGGTGGTCTGGCTGCTGTACCGCTCGTCGGCGCTGGCCGGGCATCTCGTCCGGCACCGGCCCCGGCTGGTCATCGACCGGGCTGGTTTCTCCTGGCGGGAAGCCCCGCCGCGACGGCCGGAGGCGAACGCCTGGCTGTTGACCAGCCGGGTGGCGGCGTTCACCTACAGCCCGCTGATGCTGGTGCCGGCCCTGGTGGCCGGTGGCTCCATCCTGGACGGTCGGCTGACCGCGCTACCGGCCGTGCTGTTCTGGTTCGGTGCCGGCATCGCGGCCAGCTACGCGGTGCTGTTCTGCACCGCGTTCCTGATGCGCGGCAAGGACTGGGCGCGGGGTCTGCTGCTCGGCGTCACCCTGGTCGTGCTCGCCGTGGACCTGCCGCTGTGCTGGTGGCTGCTGGGTGTGGACGGCCTGGTCCGGGACGGCGCCCCGCTGCTCGCGGCGGCTGCGCTCGCCCTCTACGGCCTGCGCCGCGCGGCACGTACCGACGATGTGGCCCTGGGTTGAAG
>NZ_JBEXHQ010000003.1:33824-60355 GCF_040607915.1 Micromonospora sp. NPDC005215
GTGGGCACGATCCCGCTCTCGGCGTGGCCGGCAGCCGCGCGGCAGGCACTGACGATGTGGCCTTGGGTTGAAGTGGGCACGATCCCGCTCTCGGCGTGGCCGGCAGCCGCGCGGCAGGCACTGACGATGTGGCCTTGGGTTGAAGTGGGCACGATCCCGCTCTCGGCGAGGCCGGCAGCCGCGCGGCAGGCACTGACGATGTGGCCTTGGGTTGAAGTGGGCACGATCCCGCTCTCGGCGTGGCCGGCAGCCGCGCGGCACCCACCGACGATGTGGCCTGGGGTTGAAGTGGGCGCGAATCCGCTCTGGGCTGGCCGGCAGCCGCGCGGCACCCACCCACGCCTAGCTAGTCGCAGCCGCTGTAGAGCTGCCCCAGATATGGGCCGGGCCCACGCCAAGGTCGCGTCGGCGTCCGTGCCTGTGTCTGTGGTCGGTCCTTGTGCTGGTATCCGGCCTTGTGCTGGTATCCGGCCTCGTGCCGGCACCGAACCTCGTGCCGGCGCCGAACCTCGTGCCGGCGCCCGGCCTGGTGCCGGCGCGCTGCCCGCGTTCGTATCCACGCCGTTCTGGGGCCGTGACCGATGCCCCAGATACGGGGCAGGTCTACAGGCGGTTGGACAGATAGGCCGACCCTCGCGGCGCGGGGTATCCCGGCATCAGGGGTCTTCCTGTCGCCACGCCTGGACCACCCGTGCCTGTTGCTGGAGGCGTTCGCGTCTCCCATTGGAGGAAGTTGATGCCGAGTGGGTGCGGCCTGCACGAGCGGACAGCGGGCAGGATGGCGGGTGGCGTCGGTCACAGCGGTCGGCGTGGACGGGCGCGGGTGGATCGTGGGGGCGGTGCGGGAACGGCATGGCCGCGCCGCGTTGGTCGGAGGGAGGCGCGGTGAGCGACGAGTTCGACGTGGTGGTGGTGGGAGCGGGGCCGGCCGGGGCAGCCGCCGCGTTGACGGCGCGCCGGGCGGGCGCCAGCGTCCTGCTGCTGGACCGGGCCGACTTTCCCCGGGACAAGGCGTGTGGCGACGGGATCGCCGCGCACTCGGTGGACGTGCTTTCCGAGCTGGGGGTGACCGAGGCGGTGGCGGGCTACGCGCCGCTGCCCGCGTTGCGCATGATCGCGCCGGGCGGCGGCGCCGTGGCCCGGGCGCTGCCTCGACCCGCGTACACCGTGCCCCGGGAGGTCTTCGACGCGCGGCTGGTGGCGGCCGCGGTGGCGGCCGGCGCGCAGTTGCGCCGGCACACAGTGCGCCGGGTCGAGCCGCGCGCCGACCGGGTGGTGCTCGACGGGGAGTTGTCCGGCCGGGTGGTGGTGGGTGCCGACGGTGCCGGTTCGGTGGTGCGTCGGGCGCTCGGCCACCCGCAGAATCCCGACCGGCACCTGGCGCTGGCCATCCGGGGGTACGCGCCGGCTCTGCCCGGCCCGTCCGAGCAGCTCATCGTCACCTCGAAGGCGCGCTGGCCGGCGTACGCCTGGTCGTTCCCGATCGGCGACGGACGGGCGAATGTCGGGTACGGGGAGGTGCTGCGCGGTGAGCCGCTGAGCCGCGCGTACCTGCTGGACCGGCTGGCCGCGCTGCTGCCCGGCACCGACCTGGGAACGGTGACCGCGTTGCGCGCCCATCACCTGCCGCTGTCCACCCACCGGCCGACACCGGGGCGTGGGCGCACGTTGCTGGCCGGGGACGCGCTGTCACTGATCAATCCGTTCACTGGTGAGGGCATCTTCTACGCGTTGCTCTCCGGTGCGCTTGCCGGTGCGGCAGCGGCCCAGGCCCCCGATGCGGCAGCCGGCCGCTACGCGCACGGGTTGCACCGCCGCCTCGGCACCCACCTGCGGCACAGCTCGGTCGCGGCCTGGTTGGCGCGGCGTCGTCGAGTGGTGGACGCGGCGGTCCGGGCTGCCCGGCGGGACGACCGGGTGTTCTATGACGTGGTCGAGCTGGGACTGGGTGACGGACGTCTCACTGCCCGTACGCTGGCGATGATCGGCATCGGTCTCCCGGGCGGGGATGGGGCTCCGAGGCGGTGATCTGGCCGAAGGGTCGCTACGCTGCTAGGTGATGACGCTGCGGGACCTTATCTACTCCGTGTACGAGCGCCGGCTTACGGCGAAGCTCGCGGGTAAGCCGGTGCCCCGGCACGTCGGGGTGATGTGCGACGGCAACCGCCGCTGGGCGAGGGAGATGGGCTTCGTCGACCCGAACGACGGGCACCGGGTCGGCGCGGCGAAGATCAAGCACGTCCTCGGCTGGTGTGACCAGGCCGGCATCGGGCACGTGACCCTCTACCTGCTGGCCACCGACAACCTGCGCCGACCGGCCAGCGAGCTGGACCCTCTCCTCAAGATCATTGAGGATCTGGTGGTGGAGCTGTCAGAGGAGGGCAATCCCTGGCGGTTGCGCATCGTCGGGGCTCTCGACCTGCTCCCGGCGCAGACCGCGGCGGCGCTCAAGGGCGCCGAGGAACGCACCCGCGAGCGCAGCGGCGGTGCGGAGGTCAACATCGCGGTGGGCTACGGCGGTCGGCGGGAGATCACCGACGCGGTCCGCTCACTGCTGTTGGAGCACGCCGCCTCCGGCGGCACGATCGAGGAGTTGGCCGAGGTGCTGGACGTCGAGCACATCGCCGAGCACCTCTACACCCGTGGCCAGCCCGATCCCGACCTGGTCATCCGCACCAGTGGGGAGCAGCGGCTGTCCGGCTTCATGCTCTGGCAGTCCGCGCACTCGGAATTCTACTTCTGCGAGCTGAACTGGCCGGATTTCCGGCACATCGACTTCCTGCGCGCACTGCGCTCGTACGCGACCAGGCAACGCCGCTACGGCGCCTGAGCCGGCGGCGGGCGACGTGTCTGTCGCCGCGCGGCCGGCTCAGGGCAGGTGGGTCAGCGCCTGGGTGAGGAAGTCGCCCAGGGCGGCCGGGGACTCGATCGTCAGGTCGGCGGCGTTGGCCACCTCGTGGCCGGTCTCCGGGTTGGCCACGGCCACGCAGACGCCGAGGAAATCCGGGTCGGCGGCGGCGCGGGCGCGCAGCGCGGCGAAGGCCTTGATGTCCGAGACGTCGTCACCGAAGTACCAGGCGCCGGTGGCGCCCTTGATCGCCTCGCCGATCACCATGCCCTTGTCCCGGTCGACCGGCGGTTTGAGCTCCAGCACCATCCGCCCGGCCTGGACGCGCAGCCCCAGCCGGTCGGCCTGTGCCTGCCCCCACTGCTGCACGGTCGAGCCGAGCTGTGGGGCGGTACGCCAGTGCAGTGCGACGGAGAGCCGCTTGTATTCCACAAGCGTGCCGGGTGGCAGCTCCGCTCGGGCGAGGTCGGCCAGCTCCGCCATGGTCGGCACCCAGGGCAGCGCGGCCGGCTCGGTGACGGTCTCCCCGCCGGAGTGGCTGTGCTCCAGCCCGTAGAGGCCGTAGAGGTCCACGCCGGTGAGCCCGCCGAGCTGATCCCGAAGGAACTCGACGGGCCGGGCGGAGACGATCGCGACCCGCTGCACGATCGGGGCCAACGCCTCGATCGCGGCCAACGCCTTGGGCGCCGGGCGTACCGCTGTCGGATCGTCGTCGACGGGCGCGAGCGTGCCGTCGAAGTCGAAGAAGAGCACGGTCCCGGCCGCCCGGCGGGCGGTGGTCCGCCAGGCCTGGTCGGCGTTCAACGGGGTTCTCGGCTGGTGATTGCCCAGATTCAACGGCGGCACGCGCGTCAGCGTACCCCGGCGATGAGAGCTCATTCCTGGCCGAGTGGACCCGTTGCGCGGTAGGCGATCAGCGTTCGGCGGCTCCTCGTCCACGCCGACCGAACGGCACCACCGCGGCGTCCTGGCCGTGGCTCAACAGGTAGCCCTCCACAAACCCGGTGTTGCGATCGCCGGTGTGGTTCTCGATCTCGTTGAGCCGTGCCACCAGGAACTCGGTGAGCGCGCTGATCCGGTCGTTCATCCGCTCGTGCAGCTCGGCGACGACGGCCAGGATGACCGCGGTGCCGGCGGTGATGAGCACAAAGAGGTTGACGAGCAGCGGAAGCTGCCCGCCGTTGACCGCGAGGGTCACCGCGTTGCCGGTCGCCCACAGTGTCACCGACACCGTCGCGACCACGACTGCCAACCACTTCAGGGTCATGGACAGACCCCTCCTTATGTCCCGCAGGGCTGGGTTCGGCCTTGTCCCGTCCCCCCGCCGATGACGAGCCCAAGCAGTACGAATAGGGACGCTAGCGTGCCCGTTCCGGCCCCGGAGGCAAACGAATAAACCCGACCAGGCGTTCTTTCGCCATCTGAGGAACTAGCCTGCTTGATTGCCTCTATTTCGGACATCGACCGGCAGCGTTGGGCGGTATGCGAGATATCTGATGGTTTCGCGGATGTGGAACTTCTCCGCGTCCGAGACGTTCGGATCGACCAGACGGCGTAGCAGAGCCTCCACGTCCGGGTCCATCGGAGGGGCTGGCTGGCCGCTGCGGGGGCCGGCCGCGGTGCGGTCCCAGCCGAGCGCGGCGAAGGCCGCCGCGGGATTCAGCCCCAGGCCCTCACAGAAGGCGACCACCCGTTCGGCTTCCGGGTCGCTGGCCCAGTCGCCCCGGACCCACCGGTTGATGGTCTGCCGGGAGACGCCGGTGCGCCGGGACACCTCGGTGCCACTCCAGGCCCGGGTCGCTCGTGCCTCGTCCAGGGCGCGGCGAACGAAGGTGGCGAAGGCGATCTTCCGCGCATTGGCCGTCTCGGTCACCCCGTGACGGTACGGCCAGCCGGCGGCGAGCGCGCCACCCGGCTCGCCACTGTCACGCATACGTGACGGGATCTTCGGATTTCCGGTAAACGATTCAGCGCCACTGTCGAGGGGTCTCACGCGGGCAGAATAGATGCCCGTAGTGGCGAGCGTAAGCGGATGAAAAGCTGATACTGTCACGCCCATGGGACAATCTACGGTGTGTCACGTGCATGAGACGACTGGTGCTCACATGCGTCACGCCCCCGGTTGCGAGGGGGTGTGGTGACCGAGCTCGCCACCCGCGCCCAGGCCTTCGGGCTGATCGCCGAGGGGGTGGCCGCGGGGCTGACCGCCCCCTGGCGCCTCTACCTCGCCCGAGGCTGCCGCTACCTGTCGCTGAGCGTCGGCGACCGCGCCGAGTGGAACGCCTGGCGTACCCATCTCGGCTGCCCGGAGCTGAGCGTGCGGGTCTACGACGCCGGCGGCGAGATCCGCCGCTCCTCGGTGGCCGAGATCGTGCTGGACGGCTGCCGGATCAGCGTCGAGCTGGTCGAGGAGGTCAGCACCGACGACCTGGACCGGCTGCTCGTCGCGGATCCCACCACGATCGAGCCGGAGGAGCGATGACCGGGTGTCCGGGCCGGGCCGGGGTCGCCCGATGAGCCCGTTCCTCGCGGTGTTCCTCGTCCTGGTGCTCGGTGCGACCAGCTACGCGGCCGGCCGGTTGCACGGGCAGCTCAGCTACCGCATCGGCTACCGCTTCGGCTACCGGCAGGGCTACTTCGACGGTGACCGGGGCGCCTGGAACCGGCGTCGCCGCGACGCCCAGGCCGCGATCGCCTCCGCCCTGTCGGTCTCCCCGGCGGGCGTCGTCCGCTCGGCCGGCACCGTCGCCCGCCCCGGCACCACGTACACCGGCTCGTCGTTCAGCGCGCCGGCCGCCCCGATCACCGGGCGGCACCCGACCGGCACGCTCGTTCGACGTACCGGTTGAGGTCGGTCGGCGGGCACAGGCCCGCCGGCCGGCACCACCGACGCGGTGCGTCGTCCGCGGCGGACACGCACCGTCGGGGTCACGTCAGACCGGTGACGGTGACCCCAACCGGCCGGGGTGCGCGCAGGGGGCATGCATCCCGGCCGGTTCCGCCGCACCCACCACCTGCATCCGCGCTGGTGCGGGCCCCGGCGAACGGGTGTGCGGACACCCGACTTGGGAGATCCACGTCCGGCCTCTAGCCGGAAGGGTCCGGCGGGGCTAGCGTCTAGGCATGGCACGGGGTTCTCCCGAGCCAGCCGGTCCGCCCGGATCTGCGACCTCGCGCACGGGGTTCCGCATCCGACCCCGTGTCCCCGGGCACCGGAGGAGGCGGATCACGGGTGGCGGGTGCCCATCCGTCGGAGCAGGCCTGTGACGACTCGCCGTACCACCGCCGGTGCCGACCAGACCCCGGCCGCGACTGCCACGACCCGCCGTGCCACCAGGAGCCGCCGTACGGCGGCCGCCGCGCCGGCCGACCCGAAGGAGCCGCGACCAGCCGGCCAGGCCTTTGTCCTGGACACTTCCGTGCTGCTCTCCGATCCGGCGGCGTTCCACCGGTTCGCGGAGCACGAGGTGGTGCTGCCTCTGGTGGTCATCACCGAGCTGGAAGGCAAGCGGCACCATCCGGAGCTGGGCTGGTTCGCCCGGCAGTCGCTGCGGATGTTGGACGACCTACGGGTCCGGCATGGCCGACTCGACCGTCCGGTGCCCGCCAACGACGCTGGCGGCACCCTCCGGGTGGAGCTCAACCACACCGACGACGGCGTGCTGCCACCCGGTTTCCGAACCGAGAGCAACGACGCCCGGATCCTCTCCGTCGCGCTCAACCTCGCCGCCGAAGGGCGGGAGGTGACCCTGGTCAGCAAGGACATGCCGCTGCGGGTCAAGGCGGCCTCGGTGGGCCTGCGCGCCGACGAGTACCGCCACGGCCAGGCCAGCGACCCGACCTGGACGGGCATGTCCGAGCTGGAGCTGAGCGAGGAGCAGATCGGTCGGCTGTACGGCGGCGAGACGCTCGACCTCGACGAGGCGGCCGGTCTGCCCTGCCACACCGGCCTGGTGTTGCACTCGGGGCGGGGCTCCGCGCTCGGTCGGGTCCTGCCGGACAAGTCGGTCCGGCTGGTGCGGGGCGACCGCGAGGCGTTCGGTCTGCACGGCCGCTCCGCAGAGCAGCGCATCGCCCTCGACCTGCTGCTCGACGAGTCCGTCGGGATCGTCTCGCTGGGCGGCCGGGCGGGCACCGGCAAGTCGGCGTTGGCGCTCTGCGCCGGGCTGGAGGCGGTGATGGAGCGCCGCCGGCACAAGAAGGTGATCGTGTTCCGTCCGCTGTACGCCGTCGGCGGCCAGGAGTTGGGCTACCTGCCCGGGTCGGAGTCGGAAAAGATGTCGCCGTGGGCCCAGGCGGTCTTCGACACGCTCGGCGCGGTGGTGCACGAGAACGTGCTGGAGGAGGTCACCTCGCGGGGCATCCTGGAGGTGCTGCCGCTGACCCACATCCGGGGGCGCAGCCTGCACGACGCCTACGTGATCGTGGACGAGGCCCAGTCGCTGGAGCGCGGGGTGCTGTTGACAGTGCTGTCCCGGATCGGGCAGGGCTCCCGGGTGGTGCTCACGCACGATGTGGCCCAGCGGGACAACCTGCGGGTCGGCCGGCACGACGGGGTGACCGCTGTCATCGAGGCGCTCAAGGGTCATCCGCTCTTCTCCCACGTCACGCTCAGCCGGTCGGAGCGGTCGCCGATCGCCGCGATGGTCACGGACCTCCTGGAGGACATCCCGATCTGATGGTCGCTTATGCGGGCCTTTGTCCGCATTTTTAGTGTGGCGCAGTTCACAAACAGCGTGGTTGGTTTCCCATCAGCCTCACTGTGCGCAATCGTGTTCCACGAGCGTCCACGCACCACCGGGATCGTTGGTGATCGTTCGTCCCGAGACGGGCGACATCGGCGGCGGTCGGTGCGTCGGCGCGGCCGGCAAACGGTCGGGGCGCTCGTGGCACGGTTGACGGTCCACCTGTGGCCGCCCCGCGCCGCGTCCATGCCCCCGACGAAGGGACCACTTCGTGAGTCGGCTGTGGAGCCGGTTGGGCGCCCGTACGGCTGCTGTAGCGCTGCTCTCCGTGGGCGTTGCCGGCGGCTTCTACCTGGGCGAGAACCGGGAAACCCAGCAACAGGGGTTGACCGAGCAGGTCAGCCGTGAGGTGGACCAGGCCGACCTCGCGTACCAGCGCGAGCGGCAGGCCGCCCACCAGGTGCAGTTCTCCAAGCAGCGGGCCGCCGAATACCAGGCCAAGCTGCGGGCGGCGCAGGCCGCGAAGGAGGCCGCCGAACGAGCCCGCCGGGCCGAGGCCGCCGCGGCGTCCCGCAAGCGCGAGCGCGCGGCCGCCAACGCGCCCGCCAAGCCGTACGACGGGCTGATCCCGGCGTCCTGCGAGGAGTTCAGCGGCAACCGCAAGACCGGCTGCGCCCTGATGATCGGGAAGGGCTTCGGCATCGCCGAGTTCCCCTGCCTGGAGAAGCTCTGGACCAAGGAGAGCGGCTGGAACCACAAGGCCGCCAACACCGGTTCCGGTGCGTACGGGATCCCGCAGGCACTGCCGGGCAGCAAGATGGGCACTGTCGCCGCCGACTGGCGGACCAACCCGGCGACCCAGATCACCTGGGGGTTGGGCTACATCAAGGGCAAGTACAACTCGCCCTGTGGCGCCTGGGGTTACTTCCAGAGCCACGGCCACTACTGACGACGTCGACGGTGGGTCGGGTGGGCAACCATCCGCCCCGCCGTCGCGCGTACGCCGGTCGGCTCGGACGGGACGCGAGTGGCGGTCGGCCGCTTTTGCTGATAGCAGTTGTCACGTGAGCCTGCACCCGTCAAACGGCGACCCCTACCGGTTCGGCACCGAGGCGTTCTACGCCGCGCTCGGCCGGGCGTTCGTCGCCATGTGCGCGGTGGTCCCGTTCCTCTTCCTCATCGAGGCCGTCGACCAGGGGCTCGCGTTCGGCCTGGACGCCACCGCCGGCATCATCCCGCAGCGCATCGAAGGGTTGGACGGGGTCTTCTTTTCCCCGTTCCTGCACCACGGCTTCGACCACCTCTACAGCAACAGCATCCCGCTGATCCTGCTGGGCACGTTCGTCCTGGCGGCCGGCGCCCGCCGCTTCCTCTGGTCGACCCTGGTCATCATCCTGGTCAGCGGGCTCGGCGTGTGGTTCACCGGCTCGCCCAACTCGGTGGTGGTCGGCGCCAGTGGCGTCATCTTCGGCTACCTGGGCATCCTGCTCACCCGGGGCATCGTCGAACGCAGCTGGTGGAACTTCGCGGTCTTCCTGTTGGTCGGCCTGCTCTACGGCTGGCAACTTGTCGGCATCCTCCCCACCGACGAGCGGATCTCCTGGCAGGGCCACCTGTTCGGCCTGCTCGGCGGGGTGGTGGCGGCGATCCTGTTCCGCCGCCGACGCCCGGCGGTGGACGGACCGGACCACTTCGGGTCCACGCTCAGCCTGCCCTGACCAATTCCCCGGCGCGCCCCCTGAGACGTGCTTGCCGGACCGCCGCCACCCGCCTACGGTCGAGATCAGCAAGCGTTGATCCGTAAGCGGAAAGCGACGGTACGCCATGCGTGAGGTCGATGTCGCAGTGATCGGGGCCGGTCCGGCCGGTCTCTTCGCCGCGTACTACGCCGGGTTCCGGGGTCTGTCGGTGGCGGTGATCGACGCGCTGCCCGAGCCCGGCGGTCAGGTCACCGCCATGTACCCGGAAAAGTTGATCCTCGACGTGGCCGGCTTCCCCGCCGTCAAGGGCCGGGACCTGGTGGCCAACCTCGTCGCACAGGCCGCCCCGTTCGCACCCCAGTACCTGCTCAACACCCGCGCCGAGAAACTCTCGTACGCCGACGACCGCCCGGTGCTCGGCCTGGCCGGGGGCGAGCAGCTCGGGTGCGGGGCGGTCGTGGTCACCGGTGGGCTCGGCAGCTTCAGCCCTCGGCCGCTGCCCTGCGCCGACGGAGCCCCCGGCACCGGGATCGTCTACTTCGTCACCGAGCCGACCGAGCTGGCCGACCGGGACGTGCTGATCGTCGGTGGTGGCGACTCCGCCTTCGACTGGGCGTTGGCGCTGCAACCACTTGCCCGTTCGGTGACCCTGGTGCACCGCCGCGAAAAGTTCCGGGCGCACGCCTCGACGGTCGCCCGCGTGCTGTCCCTGCCGGTGCGGGTGCTTGTCAACGCCGAGGTCAGCCGGCTGATCGGGGAGGGCGCGGTAACCGCCGCCGAGGTGACAGTACGCGGTGGTGCCACCGAGACGCTGCCGGTGGACACCGTGGTCGCCGCGCTGGGCTTCACCGCCGACCTGGGCCCGCTCGCCGAGTGGGGGCTGCGGCTGGACCGCCGGCACATCCTGGTGGACAGCGCGATGGCCACCAACCTGCCCCGGGTCTTCGCCGCGGGCGACATCACCGAATACCCGGGCAAGGTGCGGCTGATCGCCACCGGCTTCGGCGAGGCGGCGACGGCGGTCAACAACGCGGCAGTGGCCATCGACCCGAGCGCGCACCTCTTCCCGGGGCACTCCTCCGACGCCGGCTGATCGTCGGTATCGGACTCGAACCGACCCGTGTCCGGATCGAGACGCCTGGGCCGGACCCTGAGAGGATGACGGGCTCCGAGGCACGGCACGACGGCGCACCGACGACCCTCTCCTGGCTCTGCCACCCCACCACAGTGCTCGCCCTGGTCCTGCTGCTTGTCAACGACCACGTGCTGAAGCCGGCCCTTCCCGGCCTGCTGACCGGCAAGCTGAGTGACGTCGCCGGCCTGGTGCTCGCCCCGCCGCTGGTCGCGGTGCTGCTGACGCTCCTGGTGCCGCGGTTGCCGGCCCGAGCTGCCGCGCTGGCCGGTCTGGTCGCGGTGGGCGCCGGGTTCGCGCTCGTCAAATCCAGCGGGTACGCCGCCGAGCTGGCCTCGTCGGCCTGGACCGTGCTGGCCGGGCCGTCGCTGGTCCGGGCCGACTGGACCGACCTGCTGACCCTGCCGGCGCTCGGCCTGGCCCTGTGGAGTTGGACCCGTTCGCGCCGCCGACCGGTGCGCCAACGGACCGCCCGGCTGGTCCGACTGCTGGTGGTGCTGCCGCCGGCGGTGCTGGCGGTGGCCGCGACAAGCGTGGTGCACTACCCGTACGCAGTGGGCACCGCCCTGCTCGACGGTCAGCCGGCGGTCTCGATCGGCTCGGGCTACGACAACCGGACCTGGCCGGCCGAGCCGGCCGACGGCCGGTGGTCGGTCAGCGCGGACGGGGGGACCACCTGGCGAGCCGCCGAGGCCGCTGAGGAACAGCGGTTGTCCCGTCCGGGCCGTCCAGACGTCGGGCAGCGGCAGGCGTGCGCGCCGGCCCAGCCGCAGCGGTGCTACCGGACGGTCCCCGATCACCTGCGGGTGGAGCAGAGTGACGACGCCGGTGCGACGTGGCGGGTCGCCTGGGAGGTGTCGGACGCGCGCCGCGAGGCTTTTGCCCGTCGGTTCGACAGTCCGGGCGACATTCGCCGGCACTTCGCTTCCCGTGATCTGATCGTCTATCCCGCCGCCGACGGCGGCCACGAGGTGCTTGTCGCCAACGGTCGGGACGGCTTCCTGCGCCGAGCGTCGGACGGCGGGTGGCGGCGGGCCGGCTTCCTCAGCGAGCGGGATCCACCGGACGCCCGCTGGGACGATCCAACCCTGTTGGACCGCGGCGGCCCCGGCAGCCGCCAGACCGACCTGTTTCTCGCCTTCGCGCTCGCGCTGACCCTCGGTGTCGCGGTCACCGTGCTCGCTGCCCACCTGGCGATCCGCCGCAGCGGAGGTCCACGTGGGTGGGGACTCGCTGGCGGCGGGGTGATGCTGTCCGCGGGGATCGTGCTGGCCTCGGCCTGGGAGCGAAACGACGACTACACGACGTTCAACGCCGTGCTGCTCGTTGTCCTGCCCGCGTGCCTCCTGACGGTGGTGACCCTGCTCGTCCGAGCCTCCTACCAGGGGGCACTGCCCCAGTGGATCAGACGGGCACTGGCCGGGCTCCTGCTCACCACTCTGCTGGCCCTGCTGCCGCTCGTCGGTTGGCTGCACGGCACCCCGCCGCAGACCAGGTTCGCGGTGCCGCTCGCCCTGTTGGGCACGGTGCCGGGCGTGCTGCTGGCCACCCGGATCGCTGGCCTGGTCGATCCGACCCGCGCGTTCGAGAACAGGTACCCGCCGCGCCCGCCCTACCCGCCCTACCCTCCGCGCCCGCCAGTGGTGCCTGATCCGCCTTACCCGAATGCGCCCCACCCTCCGCGCCCGCCGGCGGTGCCTGACCCGCCCTACCCGTCGCAGCTCCCGCCGCCCTCGCCGCCACAGCTCCGGCCGCCCTACCCCTCGCAGTTCCCGCCGGGCTGACCGTTCGGCGGACGCCCCGGTCAGCGGCGGGCGGGTGGTGCCAACGCGGCGATCAGCACCGCCACCATGGTCAGCGCGGCGCCGAGCAGGGTGTTCAGGCCCGGGTGGGAGGCCGCCGTGGGCAGCACCAGGTCCAACAGGACCGCCCCCACGATCTGGCCGGCGATGGTGGCCAGGCCGAGCAGCAGCACCCCGGTGAACCGCACGATCGCGGCGGCGATCGCGATGAACACGATGCCGATCGGGCCGCCCAGGTAGAGCCACGGCTCGCTCGGCAGGTGACCGGTCGGCCAACCACGTACCGCGATGTCGATGGCGAACGCGACGAGCAGGGTGACGGTGCCGACGGCGAAGTTGACAAGTGTGGCCGTCAACGCGCTGTCGGCCGCCGCCCGGACCCGCCCGTTCACCGCCTGCTGCCAGGCGGTGCCCACCCCGGCGACAAGCGGCAGCAGGGCCAGCGCCAGCGCGCCCGGAGTACCGAGCCGGTCGCCGACCGCCAGGCCGACCGCGAGCACGGTGAGCACCGCGCCGGCGAGCCGTTGCCGGGTCACCGGCTGTCGGCCGGTCGGACCGATGCCCGCCCGGTCCACGGCGAGGCTGCTGCCGGACTGGCCGGCGACCACTGCCACGGTGAAGACGGCGACGCCCAACGTGCCGATGGTGAGGCCCTGGGAGGCCACCAGGAACGCCCCGCACATGCCACCGAGGCACTGCCACGGCCGCAGCGTGCCCGTCGCGAGCGCGCGCCGCACCCCGACCAGGCCCCGCCGCCCGGTCGCGGTGGCGGGCACCAGCACCAGGAGCACCAACAGGCCGATGCCGAACGAGACGACCGCGGCGGCGAAGCCGTCGGCCAGGCGTACCCCCAGCTCGCCGTTGATGCGGGACTGCAGCGCCACAGCGACCCCGGCGGCGGACGCCAGCGCGACGCCGGTGATCCGGCGGGCGGCCGACAGGATCTGCGGTGTCTCCGTGTTGGCGGCTGTCACTCCTGCTCGGCCAGCGGACGACCGTCGAAGTCGACAGCGGAGTAGAGCGCCAACTTCTCCAGCCGGTGGTACGAGTCGATCACCCGGATGGTGCCGCTCTTCGACCGCATCACGATCGACTGGGTGTACGCGCCGCCGGCCCGGTACCGCACCCCGCGCAGCAGATCTCCGGAGGTGACGCCGGTCGCCACGAAGAAGCAGTTGTCACCGGTGACCAGATCATCGGTGCCCAGCACCCGGTCCAGGTCGTGCCCGGCGGCGAGCGCCTTCTCCCGTTCCTGCTCGTCGCGCGGCCAGAGCTTGGCCTGCATCGCGCCGCCCATGCACTTCAGGGCGCACGCGGAGATGATGCCCTCCGGGGTGCCGCCGATGCCCATCAGCACGTCGACCTCCGACTCGCCCCGCGCGGCGGCGATGGAGCCCGCGATGTCGCCGTCGGAGATGAACCGGATACCCGCCCCGGTCCGGCGGATCTGCGTGACGAGGTCGTCGTGGCGGCTCCGGTCCAGCACACAGACCGTCACCTCGGAGACGTCGGTGCCCTTGACCTTGGCGATCCGGCGCAGGTTCTCGGCCACACCGGCGTTGATGTCCACCACATCGGCGTACGCCGGCCCGACGGCGAGCTTCTCCATGTAGAAGACGGCGCTCGGGTCGAACATCGCACCCCGCTCGGAGACGGCGAGCACCGCGACGGCGTTCGGCATGCCCTTGCTCATCAGGGTGGTGCCGTCGACCGGGTCGACGGCGACGTCCACCTCCGGGCCGGTGCCGTCGCCGACGTGTTCGCCGTTGAAGAGCATCGGGGCGTTGTCCTTCTCGCCCTCGCCGATCACCACCACGCCACGCATCTGGATCGAGTTGATCAGCTTGCGCATGGCGTCGACAGCCGCGCCGTCGCCGCCCTCCTTGTCGCCCCGGCCCACCCACCGACCGGCCGCCATCGCGGCGGCCTCGGTGACCCGGACCAGGTCGAGGGCGAGGTTTCGGTCGAGATCCTGTGGGATCCGCGTCCTGGTGTTGGTCATGACGGCTGCTCCTCCTCGCGACGGTGCGGGGACGACCGGCGGCGGGGCGGTCCCCACTGCCGGCTCTGTCGCTGATCCTCACACGATGGCCGACCGGGCGTTGGCGCGGGGCGGTGATGGCCTGGATACCGCCGGTCGGGCGGCTGCGAAGATAACGGGGTGGAACCCGCACAGCCAGCCGACCGCGTGCCCGCCGACCGCACGCCCCCCGACGGTCAGCCGCCGGTCGACGTCCCCGTCGCCCCCGGAGGTGAGCCCGCGGGCGATGACCCGACGCCACCGCCGCGGGTGCAGCCCGCCAGATCCGAGCGGTCGCCGAAGGACATGGCGATCTCGTTGCTGGTGCTGCTCGTCCCGATCGCGCTGCTGCTGGCGTTCTACCGGGGCTTTCTCGGTGGTGATCAGGCCACGACTGTCGATCCGGCCCCGGCCATCGAGCAGGCCCGGTCGGCGAACGTGTTTCCGGTGAGCCAGCCGGAGGGGCTCGGCTCCGGCTGGACGACGGTCAGCGCCCGCTACCAGACCGTCGATGGCGGGGCGAACCTTCGTATCGGCTATCTCACACCGGAGGGGCGGGGCGTCCAACTGCTCCAGAGCAGTGTGCCGGCCGAGCGGCTGCTTCCCGCCGAGCTGACCGACCAGGGCCAGCCCCAGGGCCCGACCGAGCTGGCCGGGCGGACCTGGCAGCTCTACGCGGCCCGGGGTAACCAGCAGGCGCTGGTCCTGCTGGAACCGACCCGCACGGTGATCGTCGTCGGCGATGCCCGGGACAACGAACTACGCGAGCTTGCCGGTTCGCTGCACTGAACGGACAGAAGGGCGATTGTCCGACCCGTCTTCAGGGAACAGAGAGGGAGTGATCCGGGCGCACCGCTCGGCCCGGATCGCGCGACGCGGCCGACGGTGCTGCCGCGTCGCCCGGTTTCCGGCGCCGTACAGGTCGTCGGGTGACCCTCTTGGGAGACACGTATGACTGTCCGACGACTCGGCGCCGGCCTGGTAGCCGCCGCCCTGATCACGCCCGCGCTGGCCGCCTGCGCCAACGGTGGCACCGGCACCGCCGGATCGACAGCGACCCCGACGGTGACCGCATCCGGCACGGCGAGCCCGTCGGGTGCCCCGGTGGCGGGCGACGCCAAGCAGGCCCTGCTCGACTCCACCAAGGAGATCAGCAGCGGCAACTTCCGGTTCACCCTGGCCGGGGCCGGCTCGACGGTGGAGGGGCAGGTGCACCAGCCGAGCCAGAGCGCGGAGACGAAGGTCGCCATCGGCGGCCCCTCGTCCGACCTCGCGATGAAGCTCGACGTGATCCACTTCAAGCCGGACAGCTGGGTGAAGCTGGAGCTGACCGGCCCCACCGCCGACAGCCTGCCCGCCATCAAGCAGCTCAACCTCGGCAAGTACCAGCACCTGGACCAGGCCCGGATCAAGGGCAACCGCAACCTCGGCTTCGACTTCGACAAGGTCGACCCGGCCGGCAGCGCGGTGCTGACCCAGGGCATCACCGAGGTCCGCAGCACCGGCACCGGCGCGTACGCGGGCACCATCGACGTCACAAAGGCCGCCGAGGCGGGCTCGCTGAACGCCGCCACGATCGCCGCGCTGGGCACCCAGGCGAAGACGGTTCCCTTCACCGCGAAGGTGGACCCGCAGGGCCGACTCAGTGAGCTGGTGCTGCAGTTGCCGGCCGCCGGGCAGACCGCCGCCCAGGAGATCAAGATGACGTACTCCGACTACGGCGCCGCCACCGCCGCTCAGAAGCCGCCGGCGGGCCAGGTCGTCGAGGCGCCGGCCGAGCTGTACAGCCTGTTCAACTGACGTGTCCGGGTGGGGCGGCTCCGGCCGCCCCACCGGCCGTCGGTCAGGACGCGGGCTCCTGCCGGGCGGCGTCGATCCGCGCCCGCGCCCCCTCCAGCCAGCGTTGACAGATCACCGCCAGCGCCTCGCCGCGCTCCCACAGCGCCAGCGACTCCTCCAGCGACGTGCCGCCGGCCTCCAGCCGCTCGACCACCGAGGCCAACTCGGCGCGGGCCTGCTCGTAACTGAGCCGTTCGTCCGGCCCGGCCTTCGTGTCGTCAGTCATCGCACCCATCTCAGCACACCGCTCGCCAGGTCACCGCGTCGCCACTCAGCCGTCGACAGTGGCGGCCAGTTCGCCGTCGGCCAGCCGTACCCGCAACGGGTCGCCCTTGCCGACCTCCGCCGTCGCACGCACCACGTGGCCGTCCGCGCGCTGCACTATCGCGTACCCCCGGTCCAGGGTGGCGGCGGGGGACAGCGCACGCAGCCGGGCGAGGGTGTGGCGCAGGTCGTCGTCGGCGGCGACGAGCCGGTGCTCCAGGCAGCGGCCGGCCCGCTGGCGCAACGCGGTCAGCTCGGTCGCCCGATGTTCCACCATGACCTGCGGTCGGGCCAGCACCGGCCGGGAACGCAGCCCGTCGAGCCGGTGCGTCTCCCGATCGACCAGGTTGCGCACCGCCCGTTCCAGGCGGTGCCGGGCCTGACCGATGAGGCGTACCTCCTCGGTGAGGTCGGGGACGACCCGCTTGGCCGCGTCGGTAGGGGTGGAAGCGCGGACGTCGGCGACGTAGTCGACAAGCGGCGCGTCCGTCTCGTGGCCGATCGCGCTGACCACCGGAGTACGACAGCCGAACACCGCGCGGCACAGCGCCTCGTCGGAGAAGGGCAGCAGATCCTCGATGCCGCCGCCGCCCCGGGCAATGATGATCACGTCGATGCTCGGGTCGGCGTCCAGCACCCTGAGCGCGTCGACGATCTGCGGCACCGCGGACGGGCCCTGCACCGCCACGTTGACAGTGCGGAACTCCACCGCCGGCCAGCGTCGCCGGGCATTTGTCAGCACGTCCCGCTCCGCCGCCGACGCGCGCCCGGTGATGAGCCCGATCCGGCCGGGCAGGAACGGCAGTCGGCGCTTGCGGGCGCGGTCGAAGAGCCCTTCGGCGGCGAGCAGTTTCTTGAGCTTCTCCAGTCGGGCCAGCAGCTCGCCGAGCCCCACCTGGCGGATCTCGTCGGCGCGCAGGCTCAACGTGCCCCGGGCGGCGTAGAACTCCGGCTTGGCGTGCAGCACCACCCGGGCGCCCTCGCGCAACTCCGGCGCCCCGGCGTCCAGCACGTCCCGGTTGGTGGTGACGGTCAGGCTCAGGTCGGCCGACGGGTCACGCAGGGTGAGGAAGACAGTGCTGGCCCCCGGGCGGCGGCTGATCTGCGCCACCTGCCCGTCCACCCACACCCAGCCGAGCTTGGCGATCCATGCCCCCACCTTCTGGCTGACCACCCGCACCGGCCAGGGCTCCTCCGCGCTGCTCCGCGCCCCCTCGGTCACCCGCCCACCCTACGGACCCTCCCGGTGCGCAAGAAGTCTGCGTCCGCCTCGGGCGCGTTCCGGACACAAACCGCGTGATCACCGGGGCCGACCGGGGGCACGTACGATGGGTGGGTGACTGAGGCTGAGGCGACTCCCCGGACCGGCAAGCGCGTGCTCCTGGCGAAGCCCCGCGGCTACTGCGCCGGCGTCGACCGCGCCGTGCAGACCGTCGAGGAAGCACTGAAGCTCTACGGCGCCCCGATCTACGTGCGCAAGCAGATCGTGCACAACAAGCACGTCGTGCAGACCCTGGAGGCCCAGGGTGCGATCTTCGTGGAGGAGAACGAGGAGGTGCCGGAGGGGTCCACCGTCATCTTCTCCGCGCACGGCGTCGCTCCCGAGGTCTACGAGCAGGCCAGGCAGCGCTCGCTGAAGGCGATCGACGCGACCTGCCCGCTTGTCACCAAGGTGCACCACGAGGCGAAGCGGTTCGCCGCCGAGGACTACGACATCCTGCTCATCGGCCACGAGGGGCACGAGGAGGTCATCGGCACCGCCGGTGAGGCCCCCGCACACATCCAACTGGTCGACGGCCCGGACGGCGCCGACAAGATCACGGTCCGGGATCCGGAGAAGGTCGTCTGGCTCTCCCAGACCACGCTCTCGGTCGACGAGACGCTGGAGACGGTGGCCCGGCTCAAGCAGCGACTGCCGCTGTTGCAGTCCCCGCCCAGCGACGACATCTGCTACGCCACCTCCAACCGGCAGCACGTGGTCAAGGAGATCGCCGCCGACTGCGACGTGGTGATCGTGGTCGGCTCGACGAACTCCTCCAACTCGGTCCGCCTGGTCGAGGTCGCCCTGGACGCGGGCGCGCGCGCTGGTCACCTTGTCGACTTCGCCCACGAGATCGACGACGCCTGGCTGGAGGGGGCCAACACGGTCGGCCTGACCTCCGGCGCGAGCGTCCCAGACGACCTGGTCCAGGAGGTGCTGGCGTACCTCGCCGCGCGGGGCTTCGCCGACGTCGAGGAGATCACCACCGCGAACGAGCGGCTCACGTTCTCCCTCCCGCAGGAACTGAGGCGGGACATGAAGGCCGCGGCGGCGCGCGGCTGAGCACGGGAACGAACTCGACCCGGCGTACGTCAGATCCGGCATGAGGACCTTTCGGCTCGCCGTCTCCGCGCTGACCGTCTGCGTGGCGTTGAGCGCCTGCGGCAGCGAGGCCGCCCCGGGCGGCACCCCCACTCCGACGCCGACGGAAACGCAGCCGGTGACCAGCCCGCCCGCACCCGACCCGACCAGCACGCCGTCGATCGTCGACCCCGCACCGACCACCCGGCCGTCGAGCCCGAAGCCGGGCGGCCCCAGCACGCCCCCGGGGGTCCGAGCCACCACCCTGACCGGCACGGTGCAGGGCGGTGTGGAACCCAACTGCGTACTGCTCGACGGTTACCTGCTGCTCGGAGGGCCGCGGGACGTGCTGACCCCGGGTGCGCGCGTGGAGGTCACCGGCCGGGCCGAGCCCGGCATGATGACCACCTGCCAGCAGGGCACCCCGTTCGTCGTGTCGAACGCCAACCGGTCCTGAGCACCCGCGCTAGCGGGCCCCGACCTCGTCGTCGGCCGGATCGGCCAGCTCGGGTGCCTGCGGCTGTCGGGGCGTCAACTCGACCTGCGCGGGCGTGGCCAACTCCTCGTCCGACACGCCCAGCTCGGCGAGCTTGCGCGCGCTGACCAGCACCCGGGCCTCCAACGAGCCGACCGCCCGGTTGTACGCGGTCACCGCCCCGGCCAGCGACGACCCGAGCTTGCCCACGTGGTCGCCGAGGGTGGAGAGCCGACCGTACAGCTCGCGGGCGAGGGTGTGCACCGCCAGCGCGTTACGGGCCAGCGCCTCCTGCCGCCACGAGTAGGCGACAGTGCGGAGCAGAGCGACAAGCGTTGCCGGCGTGGCCAGCACCACGTTGCGGGTGAAGGCGTGCTCCAGCAGGGTCGGGTCGCGCTGGAGCGCGACGTCGAGGAACGGGTCGGCGGGGACGAACAGCACCACGAACTCCGGTGAGTTGTCGAACGCCGACCAGTACGACTTGGCCGCCAGCGCGTCGACGTGCCCCCGCAGGTGCCGGGCGTGCGCGTCGAGGTGGGTGTCGCGACCACGTTCGTCACGGGCCTCCATGGCCGTCAGGTACGCGTCGAACGGCGCCTTGGCGTCCACCACCACCGATCGGCCACCGTGCAGCCGGACCACCAGATCCGGTCGGACGACCTGGTGGTCGGTGGCGGCGGTGACCTGCTCGGAGAAGTCGCAGTGCTCCAACATCCCGGCCGCCTCGACGATCCGGCGCAACTGGTGCTCGCCCCACCGGCCCCGCACCTGCGGCGCGCGCAGCGCCGCCACCAGTTGCTTGGTCTCGGTGCGCAGCTCACCGGAGACGGCGTTCATCGCCCGGACCTGCTCGCGTAGCTCGGCGTACGCGTCGACCCGGTCGTGCTCCAGCTCGGCCACCCGCTGCTCGTAGCGACGCAGGGTGTCGTGCAGCGGCGCGACCGCTCGGGCCACCGCCTCCTGAGACTGCGCGGTGGCCTCGTAACCCAACGCCCGCATCGACTGCTCCAGCCGGCCCTCGCCCTCCCGGGTAGCGGCCAGGGTGGCATCGAGGCGGGCGATGTCGGCCGCCGAGCGGGACCGGGCCGCGAGCCAGCCCACCGCCCCGCCGGCACCGAGGCAGACGATCACCAGGAGCAGCGTCGAGACGTCCATCACCGGAGCTTGCCAGACCGGTACGACGTGCGAGCCGGGGGTACGTTCGTTGACATGGAACTTGTGCTCTGCCTCGCCGTCGTTGTGGTCGGTGCGTTGGGCGCCGCGGCGCTCGTCCGCGCCCAAGCTGGGGCTCGTCAACGCACCGCGCTCGGCGACGCCCGAGCGGAGGCGCAGCGGTGGTACGAGCGCCTCGGCGGCCAGTTGATGAACCTGCACGGCGACGACCCGGCGGTACGCCAGGCGCTGGCCGATGCCGGTGAGCGGTACAACGCGGCCGGCTCCCAGTTGGAGCAGGCGCGTACGCCGCACCAGTTCGGGTTGGCCCGGGAGACCGCGCTGGAGGGGCTGGCCTACATCCGGGCGGCGCGTACCGCGCTGGGCATCGACCCGGGCCCGGAGGTGCCGACGCTGGCCGCCGCGCGCGGCGTTGGGCAGCTCACCAAGGAGCGCGAGGTCGACGTGCAGGGGCAGACCTTCCGGGCCGGCCCGCAACCCGGCCGGGAAACGCCCTACTACTACCCCGGTGGGCGTTATCAGGGTCGGCCGGTGCCGGCCGGTTGGTATTCGACGCCGTGGTGGAAGACGGCGCTGGGCGCCGGCGCGGGTGTGCTCGGCGGCATCCTGATCGCCGACGCGCTGTTCTCGCCGGCCTTCGCCGACCCCGGGTACGGCTACGACGCCGGCTACCAGGAGGGCTTCGGTGACGGTGTCGATCAGGGCGGCGACGGCGGCGACCAGGGCGGCGACGGCGGCGACCAGGGTGGGGACTTCGGCGGCGGGGACCAGGGTGGCGGGGACTATGCCGGCGGGGACTTCGGTGGCGGAGACTTCGGCGGGGGCGACTTCGGTGGGGGCGGCTTCGGTGGCGGGGACTTCGGCGGTGGCGACTTCGGCGGTGGCGACTTCTGACCGTCGTTTCATGATCTGACAGCACAGGCCCCGGTCGCAGCGACCGGGGCCTGTTCCGCGTCCCGCCTGATCAGCCGGTGTTGCGCATCCCGGCGGCGATGCCGTTCACAGTGGTGAGCAGTGCCCGCTCCAGGGCGGTGCCGTCGCTCGGCGCGCGTCGGCCGCCCGGCGCGGTGGCCACCGCCCGTCCGGCGGCGCCGGACTCCCGGTACTGCCGCAGCAGCGCCACCTGGAGATGGTGCAGCGGCTCCAGGTAGGTGTCCCGTACGGCGAGGGTGCGCTGGAGCACCGGCGAGTTTTCCAGCAGGGCCGGCGAGGAGGTCACCGCCAGCACCTCCCGCTTGGTCAGCTCGTACTCCTGCTCGATCTGTTCGAAGATCGGGTGCAGCTTCTTCGGGACCAGGGTCTCGACGTACCGGCGGGCGATGCTCAGGTCGGTCTTGGTCACCATCATCTCGACGTTCGACAGGAACGTGCGGAAGAAGTGCCAGTTGCGGTGCATCTCGGCGAGCACGTCCGCCAGTCCGGCCTCGCGGGCGGCGGCCAGCCCGGAGCCCACGCCGAACCAACCCGGCACGATCTGCCGGGTCTGCGTCCACCCGAACACCCACGGAATGGCCCGCAGGCCGGACAGGCCCGCGCCGGTGTTCGGGCGCTTCGCCGGGCGGGAGCCGATGTTCAGCGCGCCGAGCAGCTCGGTGGGGGTGGACGCCCAGAAGTACGCCGGCAGGTCCGGGTCCTCGACGAGCGAGCGGTAGGACCGGTACGCCGACTCGGAGACCACGTCCATCGTGGCGTCCCAGCGCTCCAACATCTCGGCCGGCTGCCGTGGCGCGGTGTGCAGCAGGGTCGCCTGGAGCACCGCGGCGAGGGTGAGTTCCAGGTTCTCCCGGGCCAGCGACGGCAGGGTGTACTTGTCGGAGATCACCTCGCCCTGCTCGGTCACCTTGATCGCGCCGTCCAGCGTGCCGTACGGCTGGGCCAGGATCGCCTCGTGCGTCGGCCCGCCGCCGCGCCCGACCGTGCCGCCCCGACCGTGGAACAGCCGCAGGTGCACCCCGTGCCGGGCGGCCACGTCGCGCAGCGCGCGCTGCGCCCGGTGGATCGACCACTGGCTGGTGGTGATCCCGGCCTCCTTGTTCGAGTCGGAGTAGCCGAGCATCACTTCCTGCACGTCGCCGCGGGCGCTCACCAGTGCCCGGTACGCGGGCAGCGACAGCAGGTCGTCGAGGAGTTCGCCGCCGGCGTTCAGCTCGGCCGGGGTCTCCAGCAGCGGCACGAACCCGACCCGGGCCCGCCCGCTGTGCACGTCCACGAGGCCGGCCTCGCGGGCCAGCACCACCGCGGCCAGCACGTCGTCGACACCCATGGTCATCGAGATGATGTACGACTCGATCACCTCGGTGCCGAACCGGTCCTGGGCCTCCCGGATCGTGCTGAACACGTCGAACGTCTTGCGGCTGGGCTCGGAGAGCGGAGTGTCGAGCGTGGACAGCGGTCGGCGGCCGGTCAGCTCGTCGGCAAGCAGCTTGGTGCGTTCCAGCCGGGTCAGCGCCGGATAGTCGGAAACCTCGCCGACGGCCTCGTAGAGCTGGGCGAGCACCGCGTGGTGCGCCTCGGCGTGCTCCCGGACGTCCATGGTGGCCAGGTGCAGGCCGAACGCGGAGACCGTACGGATGGTGGAGGCCAGCCGGCCGACGGCGGTGAGCTGCCCGGAGTTGCGGGCCAGCGAGGCGCGCAGCAGGTCCAGGTCCGCGATCAGCTCGGCGGAGCCCTGGTAGTCCCGGCCGGGCACGTGCGCGGTGCCCTGGCGCAACCGCTGCCGGGTGTTGGCGAGCTTCGCCTTCACGCAGCGCGCCTTGAGCCGGTACGGCTCCTCGGCGTTGACCCGGCGGAACCGCGTCGCCACCTCGGGCAGTGCGTCCAGGTCGGCGGCGAGGCTGGCGGAGAGGTCCAGCGACACCCCGCGCAGCCGGCGGGAGACCGAGACCTCGTTGATCAGGTGGTCCATCGCCTTCTCGGTGGCCGCGATGCCGTGCTCGTGCTGGATGGTCAGCACCTCGCGGGTGACCGCCGGGGTGACGAACGGGTTGCCGTCGCGGTCGCCGCCGATCCAGGTGCCGAAGCTCAGCGGCCGGGCCGTCGGGGAGGTTTCCACGCCGAGGGTGCGCAGCGTGTCGGCCAGGTCGTCGAGCACCTGCGGGGCGGCCTCGGCGTAGAGGTCACGCAGGTAGTAGATGGCGTTGCGGGCCTCGTCGGTCGGGTCCGGCCGGTCGAGGCGCAGCTCGTCGGTCTGCCACATCAGATCCAGCAGCTCGGCCAGCCGGCGGTTGGCCGGGCCCTCGTCGCTGGCGCCGTAGAGGATCGCGTTGGCGGTCTCGGTGTCCAACTCGTCGGCGATCGCCCGCAGCTTGGACAGGATCGAGCGGCGGGCCGCCTCGGTCGGGTGGGCGGTGAAGACCGGGCGCACCGCCAGCCGGCGTGCCGCGTTGGCGATCTCGTCGGCCGGCACGCCGCGCTCGGCGATCATCTTGGCGGCCTGGTCCAGCCAGCCGCCGTGCACCGCGCGACGGCGGCGCAGATCCCGCGCACGGTGCACCTGCTCGGTGATGTTGGCCAGGTGGAAGTAGGTGGAGAAGGCACGGGCCAGCTTGGTGCCGGTGGTCACGTCGAGCCCACCGAGGCGTTGGGCGGCCGCCGGAGCGTCGGTGCGGACCTGGGCGCGGATCTCCTCGACGAGGTCGAGCAGCGGCCGACCCTCCTGGCGGGCCAGCGTCTGCCCGAGCAGGGTGCCGAGCCGGCGGATGTCGGCACGCAGCGCGGCGTCGGGGCCGTCGTGGTCGTGCTGGTCAGTCACGGTGCGCTCCCTCACGTGGATACGAAGGACAGCGCTGTCCGACTTACTGGATGGTATCCGCGCGCACCGGGTGTCCGGAGGGCCCCCTGGTGATCCACTGTCTCCGAGGTGGTGTTTTCGGGCGTGATCTCAGCCACCGTCGCGCGCTGATCCGGGGCCGCCGGAGGCTGACCCGGGACCGGGGCGGGGCGCTCCGGGGCTGGGGGTGGCGGCCCGCCGGCCCCGGACCAGGCTCGCGCTGACCAGGCCGAGCGCGCCGAGCACCGCCCAGAGGGTGAGGGCGATCGCCGGCCAACCGGCCGACCGCCAGTCGAAGTAGACCGCCGCCTTGGTCAGGTCGTTGGCGAGCCCGGGGATGTTCCACCGGTGCATGCCGCGCAGCAGGCCGGGCAGGAACTCGGGCGCGTAGATGCCGCCGGAGCCGGGGTTGCCGAGCACCACCAGGAGCAGGATGACAAGCGCGGTGCCCGCGACGCCGAGCCAGCCCTGGATGGCGCTGGCGAACAGTGCGGCGGCGAACACGGCCAGGGCGCCGATGGCGGCGATCGTCGGTACGTCGTGGTGCCAGATGTCCAGCACCGGTCCGACCACTACCGCGCCGGCGATGCCGAGCAGCACGCTGTAGACGGCCAGGGCAGCGATACGCAGCCCGGCCCGCCGCGCCGTACGCGGGGTGGTGCCGACGGACAACCCGAGCACTGTCGAGGCGAGGTAACCGCCGAGCACGTACCCGACGTTCAGGTAGAAGGGCACCACCCCGCGCGGGTCGGCGGAGGTGACCGGCACCTTGTCGACGATCTGTAGCGGGGTGCCGCTGCGGGTGGCGGCGGTGGTCAGCACTTCCCGGATCGCGCTGGTGGCGGAAGGGCCGGAGGCACTGGCGACGGTGAGGAGCAGGCCGTTGTCGGCGCCGGTGCTGAGCACCGCGTACACCGCCCGGCTGAGCAGGCCGTCCTCGGCGGCGCTCGCGTCGTCGTACCCGATCGGTTTGATGGTGGTGGTCTGGCCTCGGATGGCGTCGAGCGTCGCCTGGGCGCGCTGGTCGCCGAGGGCGACGCCGACCGGCAGGTCCCGCGGGGTGGGCTGGTGCAGTGCGCCGACGTAGGCGGCGATGAACGCGGTGGCCAGCGCGAGGGTGCCGAGGAGCAGCCCGATGCTGCGCGGTGCCCAGTCCCGGGCTCGACCCTGCGGGTTTTCGTCCATGTTGTCAGCGTATGGTCAGTTTCGCCCTCCTCCAGGCGGAAACCCCTTGCCTGGTCGGATAGCTTCTGATCATGGTGTCGCTGCGCTACCCGCCCAAACCGAGGCCGGGCGACCGGGTCGCCGTCGTCTCGCCGTCCGCCGGCCTGCCGGCGATCTTCCCCCACGTGTACGAGTTGGGGCTGCGTCGGCTGCGCGAGGAGTTCGAACTGGAGCCGGTGGAGTATCCGACCACCCGGGTCATGGGGGCGGACCCGCGCGACCGGGCCCGGGACCTGACCGCCGCCTTCGCCGACCCGAGCATCACCGCCGTGCTCGCCACGGTCGGCGGCAACGACCAGATCACGGTCACCCCGCACCTCGACGACGACGTGATACGGGCCAACCCGAAGCCCTACTTCGGCTACTCCGACAACACCAACGTGCTCAACCACCTCTACCGGCTGGGCATCGTCGCCTACCACGGCGGGTCGGTGCTGGTGCACCTCGGCCGGTCGGGTGCCCCACACCCGCTGACCTTCGACTCGCTGCGCGCCGCCCTGTTCGGCTCCGACTGGTACCCGCTGACGCCCGCGCCCACCTGGGGTGACCGGCCGAACCCGTGGACCGAGCCCGAGACGCTGGGGTACGAGCCGGAGATGCTGCCCGGCGAGGGCTGGCGCTGGCAGGGGCCGGAACGGGTGGTGCGAGGGCGTACCTGGGGTGGCTGCCTGGAGATCCTGCACTGGCTGATGGCCACCGACCGGGTGCCGACCGTCGACGAGCTGGCCGGGTCCGTGCTGGTCTTCGAGACCTCACAGGAGATGCCCAGCGCGCAGGAGGTGTTCCGGATCGTGCGGAACATGGGGGAGCGGGGGCTGCTCGCCGCCTTTCCGGCGATCGTCGTCGGCCGCCCGAAGGCGTGGGATTTCGACAAACCGCTGTCGGTGCCCGAGCGGTCGGCGTGGGGCGAGGCCCAGCGGGAGGCGATCATCCGCGCCCTCACCCCGTACAACCCGGACGCGGTGGTGGTCTTCGACGTCGACCTCGGTCACACCGACCCGCAGTTGATCATCCCGTACGGCGGCGAGATTCTTGTCGACGCCGTCGACCGCGGGATCTCGGTGCGCTACTGACCCGGCTGGTCCGGCCGCATCTCCCTGAGGCTGCGTGGATCCTGACGTCGGCTGCGGTGGTCGGGCGCGGAACCTGGCGCGTCCGTCGTTGACCTGGCGTGTCCGTCGTTGGCCTGGCGCGTGCGTCGTTGGCCTGGCGCGTGCGTCGTTGGCTTGGCGTGTCCGCTGTTGGCTTGGCGCGTGCGT